>NZ_CATQFT010000060.1:0-113519 GCF_958267405.1 Neisseria maigaei
GATTATTGATTTTTGGCGAAACCATTTGATCATATGACAAGATGTGTATCTACCTTAACTTAATGATTTTGATAAAAATCATTAGGGGATTCATCAGAGCTCAGTACAAATTGGTAAACAGCGATTTGCAATTGATGATAAAGGACATATTCATCGTTATATGGGGGGCGATAGGAAAAATGAACCTTGGCATTGGGCGGGTTCTACATCCGATAAGAAAAATCCCTTGTCCTTAACAAGTCAACAAAAAGCAGGAATTAAAAAAGCATACCCCGATCAATCAAAGAACAAGTTATTAAAATAAGGATTTATATGAATATTATTATGGACTCAACAAGAAAATTTGGGATTTTATGGGAAAAAAACTCTGAATGTAATGGTTTTATTTATGGTAAAATTCAGATAATAATAGGAGAGAATATATATCCTAAGATATGCCCATATGAGTATTTTACACTAAATACAGTTTTTAATAGTTTGAAATCATCTTTTGAAGAGAAGTATTATGCAGGTGGAAACAATGGTTTGGATTTTGGAGAGCAACTATTTGATATAGATAAATATAATTCTCTGGAATTATGCAATATATTTTCTATTGATACTGCATATATGAGTGGAGGGAGTAATTGTGAAATAGATTGTTTAGTATTAGAAATGGGATATTCTGGTGAGGAAGAGAGACTTTTTTATAGTTTTGACAATGGGAAAAACTTTAAAGAAATCAGGTATAAGAAAGGTACAGTTGAATCTGTTATTTTTCAATTGAATCTATAATATATTTTGAGACTGTACTAGATTAGCAGATATGTTACCCTCGAAACATGAAGATAATGTACTGAAGATTAAAGAAAAAAATACAGAAAGAACTACTCCGCTTTTTTTGTGCTGGAAGTTACCGCCCGATATAAGGCTTCAATAACTGCGCCACTTACCAAAAATCAGAAAAAAGCTTTTCCTGAAATTGAAAGAACGGGAGCAACAGTGGTCGGTAAGGGAAAACCGGGCTATCCAAAGGAGAACAAAATTAAACCTACTAAAGTTACCACTGAAAGGAAAAGATAATGTCTATTTTGGAAGAGAACGTAATTGATTCAGCCTCTATTGAAAACGGAATACTCATATTAACTATTTCTGATCATTTAAAATGGGATAACGAGCATTTGTTTTTATTGCAAGAAAAAATAAATTCATATATTCAATATATTGAATCAGGTCAAATTTTTGAAGATTTTGGAGAAAGTAGCTATGAGACTATTGAAATACAGCTTATATATAAATATAAACCAAATGAAAATTATAGAAAATTTTTATATCACCTAGAAGGTGCTCTATTAAAACTTAAATTACGGTTTTCCCATGGAACTATCTCATATTTTTATAGTTGAAAAGTAAATACTCTCTTTATCACTTCGAGCCCAGGCAAGCCATAACTTATATAAACCCTAAAATTAAAAAGAAGCAAATCGTAACACGCGGCACCATATCCCTTAAGTCATACTTATACTAAAATATATAAGTCTGAGGAATTTATGCTATGGTTAAGAAAGTAAATATTAGGATGTCAAAAAGCAGCTCGGTTTAAAACAAGGGCAAGCCCGCAAGGATTTGCAGAAAGGTTGAAGAATGTACCGCCCCGCAAAATTTACGCCCGCAGGAAAAGGCGGTTTTGCGGTTGCCTTGTGCGATATTCTCGAAGCCCTTGAAATGGCGGAAGGTATATTGATTTCGCCTGCGGATTTCTATTTTGAAGACCTGCGTCCGGCGTCTTTTTCCTTCGCGCTTGAAGAGGGGAGGACTCTTGAACGCGCTGCCTTTGAAGGAGTCGTAATGAAAATGAACAGTCCTTTTGCCCGCCGGTCAAACGGGTCGGTCAAAGAAGTGGCTCGTTCCGACGATGGGGCGCGATATATTGGAGGCAGTAGATGGACAGCTTAATTACATTGCTTTCGGTATTGATACCGATGTTTGCCGGATTTTTTATCCGTGTGCCCAAGCCTTACCTGCCCGCTTTGGATAAGGTGCTGTCGGTCTTGGTGTATGCTGTGCTGCTGCTGATCGGCGTATCGTTGTCGCGCGTGGAGGATTTGGGTTCGCGGTTGGACGATATGGCGTTGACGGTTCTGTGGCTGTTTGTTTGTACGGTCGGGGCGAACCTGCTTGCTTTGGCAGTGTTGGGAAAGTTATTCCCGTGGCGGATAAAGGGGAAAGGGAAGGGCGTTTCGGTCGGTGTGTCGGGCAGTGTGGGGCAGCTCGGATGCGTGCTGCTCGGATTTGCATCCGGCAAACTGATGCGCGATATTTGGATGCCGTCTGAAAACGCGGGTATGTATTGTCTGATGCTGCTGGTGCTCCTCATCGGCGTACAGCTCAAAAGCAGCGGCGTATCGTTGCGGCAGGTTTTGGTCAACCGCAGGGGTATTCGGTTGTCGGTCTGGTTTATGCTTTCATCCCTTTCGGGCGGATTGCTGTTTGCCGTTTCGACAGACGGCGTGTCGTGGGCGAAAGGTTTGGCGATGGCTTCCGGCTTCGGTTGGTATTCCCTCTCGGGTTTGGTAATGACCGAGGCTTACGGCGCGGTGTGGGGCAGCATCGCGCTGTTGAACGACTTGGCGCGCGAGTTGTTCGCGCTGGCATTTATCCCGCTGCTGATGAAGCGTTTTCCGGATGCGGCGGTGGGGGTTGGCGGCGCGACCAGTATGGATTTCACATTGCCCGTGATTCAGGGTGCGGGCGGTTTGGAAGTCGTGCCGACGGCGGTCGGCTTCGGCGTGGTGGTCAACATTGCCGCCCCGTTTCTGATGGTGGTGTTTTCCACACTGGGCTGAGCGCGGTAAAATCCACATTCGTAGGAAATGAAATAAAAACATATGAAACCGAAAATCCAAAGGCACGGAGAGGTTTTAAGCCTTGTCCGCCGGCATCAGTTTATGTCGGTGGACGAGCTTGCCGCCGCATTGGACGTTACCCCGCAGACGATACGCCGCGACATCCGCGAGTTGGAGGAGGGCGGCAGCCTGAAACGCCATCACGGCGGCGCATCTTCGGGCGGAAACTTGCCGGAGGGTCTGCCTGCCGACCGGCAAACCCGGTGTCAAAACGAAAAAAACGCCATTGCCCGGCTGATTGCGGAACACATCCCCGACGGTTCGTCGCTGTTTGTCAGTATCGGCACGACGATGGAGGCTGTGGTGTCGGAGCTGGTCAGGCGGCGCGGCAGCCTGAGGGTGATTACCAACAATATCCACGCCGCCTCGATTGCTTCGGCGCGGACGGATTACACGGTCATTATCACTTCTGGCGTTGTCCGTCCTTTGGACGGCGGCATTACCGGCGTGGCGACCGTCGATTTTATCAACCAGTTCAAAGTCGATTATGCCGTGATGAGCACGCACGGTGTGGAAAGCGACGGTTCGCTTTTGGACGACGACTACAAAGAAGTCAGCGTGATGCAGGCGATGATGGCCAACGCGCGCGTCCGCTTCCTCGGCGTGGATCACAGCAAATTCCGCAGCAACGCGCTGGTCAGGCTCGGCGACATTACGGCGTTTGATAAAGTATTTACCGACCGGCTGCCCGATACCGCGATGCAGAAGATGCTAAAAGAGGCGGGGGTCGAATGCCTGATTGCCGATGCCGTCTGAACGCTATGTCAAAGCGCGCAAGTCGGGTACAATAAACACATCATCAAACCGCTTCAGACGGCATACGGAACCGCCCCAATGCCGTCTGAAGCCATCTGTTCAAAGAAAACTATGCTCAATAAAGACCAATTCGCGGACAACCATTTCATCCGCACTATCATCGAAGAAGACTTAAAAAGCGGCAAACACGAAGCCATCCAAACCCGCTTCCCGCCCGAACCTAACGGCTACCTGCACATCGGCCACGCCAAATCCATCTGCCTGAACTTCGGTTTGGCGTATATTTACGACGGCTTGTGCAACCTGCGTTTCGACGACACCAACCCTGAAAAAGAAAACGACGAATACGTCAACGCCATCAAAGAAGACGTTGAGTGGCTTGGTTTCCATTGGGCGGGCGAGCCGCGTTTCGCTTCCAATTATTTCGACCAGCTTTACGACTATGCCGTCGGCTTAATCAAAGACGGCAAAGCGTATGTCGATGATTTAACGCCCGAAGAAATGCGCGAATACCGCGGCACGCTGACCGAGGCGGGTAAAAACAGCCCTTACCGCGACCGCAGTATCGAAGAAAACCTCGACCTGTTCACGCGCATGAAAAACGGCGAGTTTCCAGACGGCAGTAAAACCCTGCGCCTGAAAATCGATATGGCGGCAGGCAACATCAATATGCGCGATCCGGTCATTTACCGTATCCGCCGCGCCCATCACCACAACACCGGCGACAAATGGTGCATCTACCCGATGTACGACTACACGCATTGTATTTCCGATGCCATCGAAGGCATCACGCATTCCTTGTGTACGCTCGAATTTGAAGCCCACCGTCCGCTGTACGACTGGGTGTTGGACAACATCCCCGCGCCGCACGCCACCCGTCCGCGCCAATACGAGTTTTCCCGTTTGGAACTTTTGTACACCATTACCTCCAAACGGAAATTGAATCAGTTGGTTGTGGAAAAACACGTTTCCGGCTGGGACGATCCGCGTATGCCCACCATTTCCGGTATGCGCCGCCGCGGTTACACGCCCGAAGGGCTGCGGCTGTTTGCCAAACGCGCCGGTATTTCTAAATCGGAAAACGTGGTCGATATGAGCGTGTTGGAGGGTGCGATTCGCGAAGAGTTGGAAAACTCCGCGCCACGCCTGATGGCGGTTTTGAATCCGCTCAAAGTCACCCTGACCAACTTTGAAGCCGGCAAAACCCAAAGCCGCCGTGCCGCGTTCCATCCGAACCACGAGAAAATGGGCGATCGCGAAGTACCTGTTTCACAAACCATCTACATCGAAGCCGACGACTTTGCCGAAAATCCGCCCAAAGGCTTCAAACGCCTGATTCCCGGCGGCGAAGTGCGTTTGCGCCACGGCTATGTCATCAAGTGTGATGAAGTCGTCAAAGACGCGGCAGGCAATGTGCTTGAACTTAAGTGCAGCATCGACCACGACACTTTGGGCAAAAATCCCGAAGGCAGAAAAGTCAAAGGCGTGATTCACTGGGTTTCCGCCGAACACGCTGCCGAAATCAAAGTCCGCCTGTACGACCGCCTCTTTACTGTCGAGCGTCCCGATGCCGTGCGCGGCGAAGACGGCGAATACCTGCCGTTTACCGATTTCCTTAATCCAGAATCCATCAAGGAAATCACTGCCTACGCCGAACCTGCCGCAAAAGATTTGCCGGCAGAAAGCCGTTGGCAGTTCGAGCGTATCGGCTATTTTGTTACCGACAGCAAAGAACACGGCAAAGACACGCCGGTGTTCAACCGCACGGTTACGCTGAAAGATTCTTGGCAACCTAAGTAAAAACCCATACTTGCCGTCTGAATATTGTTCGGACGGCATTTCTCCTTTACCCGCGAAATGCGGCACATTCGGCACACCGGAAAGGAAATATGATGAAAGTCCTCTTTATCGCCGACCCGATGGCAAGTTTCAAAACCTATAAAGACACCACCTACGCGATGATGCGCGAAATGGCAAAACGCGGCTGGCGGCTGTTTCATACCTTGAGCAGCGGATTGTCGGTTAAAAACGGTCTGGTGGTTGCTGATGCGTCTGCTTTTGAGTTTCTCGGCGCACAAGACGACCACGACAAAAACTGGTTTGCCGCCGCCGACAAAGTTCAGACGGCATTGAAAGCATTTGATGCCGTGATTATGCGTACCGATCCGCCGTTCGATATGCAATACCTCTACGCCACCCAATTACTGACGCTGGCGGAACAGCAGGGCGCGAAGGTTTTTAACAGCGGACAGGCGATGCGCGACTTCAACGAAAAACTGGCGATTTTGAACTTCAGCCGCTTTACCGCGCCTACGCTGGTAACGACCCGTTCCGCCGATGTCCGCGCATTTTTGAAAGAACACGGCGACATCATCGTCAAACCGCTGGACGGTATGGGCGGTATGGGTATTTTCCGCCTGACCGAAAAAGACCCCAACATCGGCAGCATCCTTGAAACCCTGATGCGGCTTGATTCCCGCACCATTATGGCGCAACGCTACATTCCCGAAATCGTCCACGGCGACAAACGCATCCTGATTATCGGCGGCGAAGTCGTTCCCTATGCTTTGGCGCGTATTCCGCAAAACGGCGAAACACGCGGCAACCTTGCGGCAGGCGGGCGCGGCGTGGCGCAGGAATTGGGCGGACGCGACCGCGAAATCGCCGAAACGCTCGCCCCCGAACTCAAACGGCGCGGCATCCTGCTGGCCGGTTTGGACGTTATCGGCAGCAACCTGACCGAAGTCAACGTAACCAGCCCGACCGGATTCCAAGAAATTATGAAACAAAAAGGTTTCGATGTGGCGGCAATGTTTGCCGATGCCGTTGCCGCGTGGTCGGTACGTTAAACCGATGCCGTCTGAAAGGCTTTTGCTTCACAACCGCCTGGTTTGATTGGGCAGGCAGGGTTTTCTCTCAGCCGGCAGGGATGCGCTTAATACCGTACGGACACCCCGCCGCCCCGTTTTCAGACGGCATATATTGAGGACATTTTGAAAGGATACCGATGGAACCTTCTTCTTACGCGGCAGAAAAAAAAGGCAAAGGCGGCATCAGGCGCGTCATTAACGCATTCGGCTATTCGATAGACGGCATCGCCGCCGCCTACCGTTACGAAGCGGCATTCCGTCAGGTTTTGTGGCTGAACGCGCTGCTGGTGTGCGCGGCATTTTTTTGGGTTTCCGAAACCGCCGTCCGCCTGCCGTTGATTATCGCGTCTTTTGTGTCGGTCATTGTCGAACTGTTCAACACCGCCGTCGAAGCCGCAGTCGATCATACTTCTACCGAAAAACACGAGCTGGCCAAACGCGCCAAAGACGCAGGTTCTGCCGCACAACTGTTCGCGATGCTGATGTTGGCGGCGGTTTGGCTGTCCGCCCTGTTCGGGTAAAACGCTTTCAGCAGGATTTGTAATCCTTTAGGATTAGTATATGGTATTTATTATTCGCTTAATCTATATCAAATTTTCGGGCAGTATTTGTATGTAAGATTAAGCACATTCCCCGTCTGATATTAAAGGAGCAGAAAGATGAAAAAATTATTGGCAGCCGTGATGATGGCAGGTTTGGCAGGCGCGGTTTCCGCCGCCGGAGTCCATGTCGAGGACGGCTGGGCGCGCACCACCGTCGAAGGTATGAAAATGGGCGGCGCGTTCATGAAAATCCACAACGACGAAGCCAAACAAGACTTTTTGCTCGGCGGAAGCAGCCCCGTTGCCGACCGTGTCGAAGTGCATACCCACATCAACGACAACGGCGTGATGCGGATGCGCGAAGTCGAAGGCGGCGTGCCTTTGGAAGCGAAATCCGTTACCGAACTCAAACCCGGCAGCTATCATGTGATGTTTATGGGTTTGAAAAAACAATTAAAAGAGGGCGATAAAATTCCCGTTACCCTGAAATTTAAAAACGCCAAAGCGCAAACCGTCCAACTGGAAGTCAAAACCGCGCCGATGCCGGCAATGAACCACGGTCATCACCACGGCGAAGCGCATCAGCACTAATCTGCTGAAAATATTTGAAATGCCGTCTGAAAAAGCCCGGGCTTTCAGACGGCATTTTTATGACCGCCTTTAAAATGTGTTAAAATCTGCCTTTAAAAACCGCCGTTTCCAAGCCATCCTGCGTATGAATACGACATCAAACCCATCCAATATCATCGTCGGGCTCTCCGGCGGTGTCGATTCTTCCGTAACCGCCGCCCTGCTCAAGCAGCAGGGTTATCAAGTGCGCGGTGTGTTCATGCAAAACTGGGAAGACGACGACAATGACGAATATTGCAGCATCAAACAGGATTCGTTCGATGCCATCGCCGTTGCCGATATTGTTGGCATCGATATCGACATCGTTAATTTCGCCGCGCAATATAAAGACAAAGTTTTTGCTTATTTTCTAAAGGAATACAGTGCGGGGCGCACGCCGAATCCCGATGTGTTGTGCAATGCCGAAATCAAATTCAAATGCTTTTTGGACTACGCCGTAGGGCAGGGCGCGGATACCATCGCCACTGGCCACTATGCGCGCAAAGAAGTCCGCAACGGCGTGCATTACCTGCTCAAAGGTTTGGATCGAAACAAAGACCAAAGCTATTTCCTCTACCGCCTCAAGCCTTTCCAACTCGAACGCGCGATTTTCCCGTTGGGCGGTTTGGAAAAACCCGAAGTGCGCCGCCTTGCCGCCGAGTTCAAACTGCCGACCGCTGCCAAAAAAGACAGCACGGGCATCTGTTTCATCGGCGAGCGTCCGTTCCGCGAGTTCCTGCAGAAATACCTGCCGACCGACAACGGCAAAATGGTTACGCCCGAAGGGAAAACCGTCGGCGAACACGTCGGGCTGATGTTCTACACGCTCGGACAGCGCAAAGGTTTGGGCATCGGCGGCGCGGGCGAACCGTGGTTTGTTGCGGCTAAAGATTTGACGAAAAACGAACTGATTGTCGTGCAAGGACACGACCATCCGCTGCTCTATACCCGCAGCCTTGTGATGAACGATTTGAGTTTCACGCTGCCCGAACGTCCGAAGGCAGGACGCTATACCTGCAAAACGCGTTACCGTATGGCAGACGCGCCTTGCGAATTGCGTTATCTGGATGAAGAAACCGCCGAGCTGGTGTTTGACGAACCGCAATGGGCGGTTACGCCGGGCCAGTCTGCCGTGCTGTACGACGGCGACATCTGTTTGGGCGGCGGTATCATCCAAACGACCGACAAACCCGTCATCATCACACGATAAAACTTATGCCGTCTGAAACGGTTTTCAGACGGCATTGTTCCGCTCAATTCCACTTTAAAGACCGATACCTATGGAAAAAATCTGGTTAGACAGTTACGAGAAGGGCGTCAGTGCCGAAATCGATATCACGCAATACAATTCCATCAGCGATGTATTCCGCCAAAGCGTGGAAAAATTTGCCAGGCTGCCCGCTTTTCAAAATATGGGCAAAACGCTTACTTATGCCGAAACCGGCAAACTGGCGACTGATTTCGCCTCTTATCTGCAAAACGTCCTCAAGCTGCCGCGCGGCGAACGTGTTGCCATTATGATGCCGAACGTATTGCAATACCCGATTGCCCTTTTCGGTATTTTGCAGGCAGGTTTGGTGGCGGTGAACACCAATCCGCTCTATACACCGCGCGAGTTGGAGCATCAGTTGAAAGACAGCAGCGCGACCGCCATCATCGTTTTGGAAAATTTCGCCAACACGCTGGAGCTGGTGCTGCCGCGCACGCAGATCAAACACGTCATCGTCGCCTCCGTCGGCGAAATGTTCGGACTGCTTAAAGGTTCGCTGATTAATTTCATCATCCGAAAAATCAAGAAAATGGTGCCCGAATACCGCATTCGGGAAACCGTTTCCTTTCAGACGGCATTGAAAGAGGGAGCGAAGCACGTTTTCCAACCTGTCGCATTAAACCGCGAAGATACCGCGCTGTTGCAATACACGGGCGGCACGACGGGCGTTGCCAAAGGCGCGGTGTTGAGCCACGGCAACATCTGCGCCAATATGCTTCAGGCAAAAGAATGGATTAAAAACCAGTTGCGCGAGGGAAAAGAAACCGTTATCGCCGCCCTGCCGCTGTACCACATCTTCGCCCTGACAGTGAATCTGATGATTTTTGCCAATGCCGGCTCGAAAATCATCCTGATTACCAACCCGCGCGATATGAAAGGCTTTATCGGAGAACTGAAAAAACAGCGGGTTAATGTATTTATCGGCGTAAACACACTGTTTAACGCGATGGTTAACCGTCCTGATTTTGCCGAAGTCGATTTTTCAGGATTGCGACTGACTTTGGGCGGCGGTATGGCGACCCAAAAAGCCGTTGCCGAAAAATGGAAAAAAATCACCGGTACGCCCATCGTCGAAGCCTACGGTTTGACCGAAGCCAGCCCCGGCGTGTGCTGCAACCCCTTAAACATCGAGTCATACAGCGGCAGCATCGGTTTGCCCGTCCCGTCCACCGAAGTAGAACTGCGCGGGTCGGACGGCAAAGAAGTCCCCGTCGGGCAGCCGGGCGAATTGTGGGTAAAAGGCCCTCAAGTGATGCAAGGCTACTGGAATCGTCCCGAAGAAACCGCCAAAGCCATAGACGCGCGCGGCTTTTTGGAAACCGGCGATATTGCCGTGATGGACGAAAAAGGCTGGTTGAAGCTGGTCGATCGTAAGAAAGACCTCGTCGTTGTTTCCGGATTCAATGTTTATCCGAACGAAATCGAGGAAGTCATCGCGCATCACGGCAAAGTGATGGAAGTCGCCTGTATCGGCGTTCCCGACGAAAAAACCGGCGAGGCACTCAAAGTATTCGTCGTCAAAAAAGACCCGTCATTGACCAAAGAAGAACTTATCGCCTTTTGCCGCACCGAATTAACCGCATATAAAGTACCGAAAAACATTGAATTCCGTGAGGAACTGCCAAAATCCAACGTCGGTAAAATTCTGCGTCGCGAGTTGCGGCAAAGTACCGGGAAATAAAGAAAAGATGCCGTCTGAAAACAGCCGTCCACCGTTCAGACGGCATCCGTCCGTTTGCCAGAACCGCGCGCTTCACGTTAAAATCACGCATTCCAACATGGGTATTCCATCATGACCAAATTCATTTTCGTAACCGGCGGCGTTGTCTCCTCACTGGGTAAAGGTATCGCCGCCGCTTCTATTGCCGCCATCCTCGAATCGCGCGGCTTGAACGTTACCATGCTCAAGCTCGATCCTTATATCAACGTCGATCCCGGCACGATGAGCCCGTTCCAACACGGCGAAGTGTTCGTAACCGACGACGGCGCGGAAACCGACCTCGACTTGGGACACTACGAACGGTTTATCGATTCCACGATGACCCGCCGCAACAGCTTCAGCACGGGGCAGGTGTACGAAAACGTTATCGCCAAAGAACGACGGGGCGACTATTTGGGCGGCACGGTTCAAGTCATCCCGCACATTACCGACGAAATCAAACGCCGCATCCACGAAGGCGCGGCAGGTTACGATGTGGCGATTGTCGAAATCGGCGGCACGGTCGGCGACATCGAATCGCTGCCGTTTTTGGAAGCCATCCGTCAGATGCGCAGCCAGTTGGGACGCAACAACACCCTGTTCGCCCACTTGAGCTACGTTCCCTACATCGCCGTCGCAGGCGAAATCAAAACCAAGCCGACCCAGCATACCGTTAAAGAAATGTTGAGCATCGGTTTGCAACCCGACATCCTGATTTGCCGCATGGACAGGAAAATGCCTGCGGACGAACGCCGCAAAATCGCCTTGTTCTGCAACGTGGAAGAACGCGCGATTGTGGGCAGCTACGACGTGGACAGCATCTACGAATGCCCCGAAATGCTGCACGACCAAGGCATCGACAACATCATTACCGAGCAGTTGCAGCTTAATGTGCAGCAGGCGGATTTGACCGCGTGGAAAAAAATCGTCCACGCCATCCAAAACCCGAAACACACCGTCAAAATCGCGATGGTCGGCAAATACGTTGATTTGACCGAATCCTACAAATCATTGATTGAAGCCTTGAAACACGCAGGTGTTCACACTGAAACCGACGTACAAATCACTTTTGTTGACAGCGAAAGCATCGAGAAAAACAACGGCGACGTTTCTATGCTCAAAGATATGGATGCCATCCTCGTTCCCGGCGGTTTCGGTTCGCGCGGCGTGGAAGGCAAAATCGCCGCCGTGCGCTACGCCCGTGAAAACAACGTGCCATACTTGGGCATCTGCCTCGGTATGCAGATTGCGCTGATCGAATACGCCCGCGACGTGGCAGGTTTGAAAGGTGCGAATTCCACTGAGTTCGACCTCAAATGCGCCGCCCCCGTCGTTGCCCTGATTGACGAATGGCAAACTGCCGACGGCAGCGTCGAAACCCGCGACGAATCCGCCGATTTGGGCGGCACGATGCGTTTGGGCGCGCAAGAAGTCGAATTGAAAGCAGGCAGCCTCGCCGCCAGAATCTACGGTAGCGGACATATCCGCGAACGCCACCGCCACCGCTACGAAGTCAACAACAACTATGTTCCTCAGTTGGAAAAAGCAGGCTTGGTTATCGGCGGCGTATCCGCCGGACGCGAACGCTTGGTCGAAACCATCGAGCTGCCGAACCACCCTTGGTTCTTCGCCTGCCAGTTCCATCCTGAGTTCACATCCAACCCGCGTAAAGGGCATCCCTTGTTCACCGCGTTTGTCAAAGCCGCGTTGAACAATAAAAAAGCCTGATAAAGCGTTACTTGATGATCAAAATGCCGTCTGAAAGCCTGAATGAAGACTTTCAGACGGCATTTTCGCAAATCGGGGATTATAAAAGCCATCAATTTAATTTTTATGGTTTTATCTAATATTTACCAACTGAATATTGTTAAGCGGGGCGTGAAACTCAAGATTATTGTTTTTATAGTCGTGCAAGTCCGGTTTTGACAGGAAATAGCTTTAAAAATCAGTTTTGCTTAGTTTGATGGGGATGATGGTTTTGAGTTGATATATTTGGAATATCAAAATTTAATTGTAAAAATAAGGAGTTTAGATGAAGGTTTATTATGCTCATTCCGCCCAAGGCCAATTCTGCAACCTTTTGCCTTACGAACGCTGGCAAACCTTGCAAAGCCATTCGGTAAATGTTAGCGAAATGGCGGCGGAGTTTGCTCAGGTATTTGGTGCGCAGGAAATTGCCTGCCAAACGGGACAGCTTCATGACTTAGGGAAATATTCGGAAGCATTTGACCGCCGATTGCATGGTGGCCCATCAGTTGATCATGCTACTGCCGGAGCCAAAATTGCTGTCGAGCGTTGGGGAAAGGTTATCGGCAAGCTGATAGCGTTTTGCATTGCGGGACACCATGCTGGGTTGGCAAATGGAAACGGTGAAGGCGATAACCGCCGCACGTTAAAGGATCGTTTGGCGTTGCAATTTGGTGCAGATATTCCCGCCCTCGATAACCTGTGGCAACAAGAAATCAAGCTCCCTCAAACCCTGTCTGCACCGCCACTCAAAGCCGACGCGCATCATCCTTTTTTCTCCTACGCTTTTTTCACCCGAATGCTTTATTCTTGCTTGGTAGATGCCGATTATCTCGACACCGAAGCCTTTTATTCAAACCTAGAAAACGAAGCCGTCGAGCGCGGCGGTTATCCCGATTTAAACGCCTTACAACACAATTTCAATCAATTTATCAACGCTTTCAGACGACGTATCGCCCAAGCTTCAGAGCAAACTGAAGCCGAAAAACGCAATGCTGCCTTAAATCGCCTGCGTAGTGAAATTCTCGATCATGCCGTAGAACAAGCAGCACAAACGCAAGGGCTGTTTACGCTCACTGTGCCGACCGGCGGCGGCAAAACCTTCACTTCCATGGCATTCGCGCTGGAACACGCCAAACGGCATGGTATACGACGCGTGATTTACGTCATTCCGTTTACCAGCATCATCGAACAAAATGCCGCCGAGTTTCGCAAAGCCTTTGGCGAATTGGGCGAACAAGCTGTGTTGGAACACCACAGCACTTTCGACGACGGCAAACTGCAAGGTGAGGCTACCAAAGACAAATTGCGCCTCGCCTCGGAAAACTGGGACGCGCCGATTGTCGTGACCACCGCCGTGCAATTCTTCGAATCCCTCTTTGCCGACCGCTCCTCGCGCTGCCGCAAGCTGCACAACATCGCAGGCTCCGTCATCATTCTCGACGAAGCGCAAATGCTGCCGCTCAATCTTTTGCTGCCCATCATGCAAGCCATCAAGGAATTGGCTCAAAACTATCATTGCTCTGTCGTCATGTGCACCGCCACCCAGCCTGCCGTGCAAGCCGAAAACGGCTTCTATCGCGGCTTTGAAAACGTGCGCGAAATAGCCCCAAAACCGACCGCACTTTTCGACAAACTGCGTCGCACCACCGTGCAACACATCGGCACACAAACCGACGCCGACCTGCTCGCCAAACTTGGCGAACACCCGCAAATGCTCGTCATCGTCAACAACCGCCGCCATGCCCGCAGCCTGTACGACCAAGCCAAACACCTTGACGGCACGTTCCACCTGACCACCCTAATGTGCGCCAAACACCGCAGCCAAAAACTCGATGAAATCAGAGGCCGTCTGAAAAACAGCGAACCCTGCCGCGTTATCGCCACCTCCTTAATCGAAGCCGGCGTTGATGTGGATTTTCCGCTGGTGATGCGCGCCGAAGCAGGCCTAGACAGCGTTGCCCAAGCCGCCGGACGCTGCAACCGCGACGGCAAAAGGCCGTCTGAAAACAGTTTTGTATGGATATTCGCGCCCGAAGAACAATGGAAAGCCCCGCCCGAACTTGCTACCCAAGCCGCCGTTATGCGCCTGACCGCCGACAGCTTTTCAGACGATCTCTTATCTACCCAAGCCGTCGCCGCCTACTTCGCCGAGCTTTATCAATTAAAAGGCAGCGAACTGGACAATAAAAAAATCCTGAAAATGCACAACGATGCAGGGCAAAGCCTCGATTTCCCATTCCAAACCATCGCCGACAAGTTCCGCATGATCGAAAGCCATATGCAGCCGCTGATTATTCCGTTCGACAAAGAGGCCGAAAACCTCATCAGCAGCCTGCACCACGCCGACCATATCGGCAGTCTGCTACGCAAACTGCAACCCTACACCGTCCAAATCCCCGAAAAAGCCCTCGCTGCTTTATATAAAGCAGGGCGTATCGAACCGATTAACGAGAAAAACTTCGGCAAACAGTTTTATACGCTGATCGGGCTGGATTTGTATGATGAAGTGGCAGGGCTTTCTTGGGAGGATACGGCGTTTTTGAAGGGGGAGAATTTGGTGTTTTGAGGTTAATTTAAAATTATTTAACTTCTTTAGAAGTTAAATAGTGGACTTTCATAAAGTGGAAGGCTAAAATGCACCTTAAGTTAAGCTATTCGAGTGGTTAACTTGACTTGTATTGTGAAGCGCTATATTCAACTATAGCAGTCTAAATTTAATCAATCAGAATGGAAAAAAGCATGGCAAATTTATTTATTAGTCATTCATGGAGTTATGGTAACCAATATCAAAGATTAACTGAGCTATTGGCGAACAGGGGATATGTGTATCGAGATTACTCTGTTCCATCTACTAAACCAATTTTATTTTCTACAGATAAGGAACTCGCATCCAGAATTGAATCAAAAATAATGATGTCTTCAGTTGTTATCATAATGGCTGGGGTTTATTCCACATATAGTACTTGGATAAACAAAGAAATCGAATTAGCTAAGAAGTGGAATAAACCAATAATTGCTGTTGGACCTTACGGCGCAGAACGTACTTCGACTGTAGTAAAAAATGCTGCGGATATAGTGTGTGGTTGGAATACCTTATCTATTGTTAATGCTATTGATAAACTAACTAAGTGAGAACTGTATGAGAAAAGCACTATTTTTAGGAATTAACCAATATGACAATATTGGTGGTTTGAATGGTTGTGCTAATGATGCCCAGCAAATGAGTGCAGTCCTATCAAGACATGCAGATGGCAGACCAAATTTTAGTAGTCAGGTTTTTGTAAGTCCTGGGACTAATTTATCTAAAACATTTATTATGGATAAGATAAAAGAGTTATTCCAAGGTAGTTTAGAAGTCGCATTGTTTTATTTTGCAGGGCATGGTTTTTTTGATGAAGATATAAATACGGGATTTATTATTCCTCAAAATTTTTCTCAAAAAGACGATAATGGAATAAGAATAGAGGATATTTTAGCGATAGCTAGAGAAAATAAAAAAATACAGAACACCATTATTATTTTGGATTGTTGTCAATCTGGCAGTGCTGGGAAGTCTTCTATATTAAGAGGTGGTTCTAGCATTCTTGATGAAGGATTAACTATTTTGACTGCATGCAAAGAAAATGAATATGCAGTAGAAGATGGTTCAGGACATGGTTTATTTACTGGTTTAATGCTGGAAGCCTTACATGGTGGAGCAGGGAATATTTTAGGCAAGATAACACCAAGTAGTGTTTATGCTTTTGTGGATAATGCCTTAGATGCTTGGGAGCAAAGACCTGTATTTAAGACGAATGTATCGCAATTCTTATCCTTAAGAGACACAACACCAAGAGTGCCTTTAGAGGTATTAAGAAATCTATCTAAATGGTTTTCTTCTTCAGGAAGTATTTACCCATTAGATCCTAGTTATGAACCTACATCAGGGGAGGCAAATGAGAGCAACACGGAAATTTTCAGACAGCTTCAGCTATGTAATAGGCATAGTTTAATAGAACCTGTTGACGCTGAACATATGTACTTTGCAGCAATGAACTCAACTGGATGTAGACTAACAGTGATTGGTGAATATTACAGAGATTTGGCACAAAAGGGACGATTTTAAGTTTTAGGCATAGCCAAAATTATCTGAAAACTTTTCGCACTTAACCGTGCGTGGATTGAAACTAAAGTAGTTAGATTAGTCAGCTAATCCGCCCCTTCTTTATGAAGGGGCGTGTGTACAACCAAAAGGAGAACCAAATGAACCAAATCCGCCTACATATTTGGGGCGATTATGCCTGTTTTACCCGTCCGGAGATGAAGGTGGAGCGGGTGTCTTATGATGTCATCACGCCGTCGGCGGCGCGCGGGATTTTGGCGGCGGTGCATTGGAAGCCGGCGATTCGGTGGGTGATTGACCGCATTTATGTGTTAAAGCCGATTCGGTTTGAGTCGGTGCGGCGCAATGAGTTGGGCGGCAAGATTTCGGCGGGTAAGGTCAGCGGTGCGATGAAGCGTAAGAGCGTTGCCGATTTATATACGCTGATTGAAGACGACCGCCAGCAGCGCGCGGCGACGGTGCTTAAAGACGTGGCTTATGTGATTGAAGCCCATGCGGTGCTGACGGCAAAAGCGGGGGCGGATGAGACCGTTACTAAGCATATCGAGATGTTCAAACGCCGCGCGAAAAAGGGGCAATGCTTTCAGCAGCCTTGTTTGGGCGTGCGTGAGTTTCCTGCCGATTTTGCGTTGATTGACGAGGGTGAACCGCTGCCGCTGTCGGCATTATCGGAAAGCGAGGCAAACCGAGATTTAGGCTGGATGTTGCACGATATTGATTTTGACCACGGAAACACGCCGCATTTTTTCCGCGCTGAAATGAAAGATGGCGTGATTGATGTGCCGCCGTTTTACGCCGAGGAGGTGAAAGCATGATTCTTGCGTCCCTTGCCCGCTATTACCGCCGTTTGGCAGCGGAAAACGATGAAATGGGCAATCCGAAAGTACCACCTTATGGCTTTAGCGAGGAGAAAATCGGCTGGATTTTGGTATTGGATAAAGAAGGTTGTCTGAAAACCGTTGTGCCGAATCTGACTGTCGATAAAAAGCCGCAGCCAAAGCTGATGAGCGTGCCGCGCCCTGAAAAACGCACGTCGGGCATCAAGCCGAATTTTTTGTGGGATAAAACCGCCTACGCGCTTGGCGTGGAAGCCAATAAAAACAAAGCCGAGGCGAAAGAAAAACCGTTTACGCCGTCTGAAAAAACCTTTGAAGCCTTTAAGCAATACCATCTTGATTTACTGCAAGAAAACGACGATGAAGGCTTGCAAGCCTTATGCCGTTTTCTGCAAAACTGGCAGCCTGCACATTTTACTGTCGAAAACCTGCCTGCCGAAATGCTCGATGCTAACATCGCATTTTCTCTTGAAAAACCGACCGCACTTATCCATAAACGCGAAGCCGCGCAAACTTTGTGGGCAGGCTGCCTGAAAAGCGACGAAGCGCTTGAAGGTTTGTGCTTGATTAGCGGCGACACCGCGCCGATTGCACGGCTGCATCCGGCGATTAAAGGCGTATTTGGCGGGCAAAGCTCGGGCGGCTCGATTATCTCGTTTAACAAAGAAGCCTTTGCCTCTTTCGGAAAAGAGCAAGGCGCAAATGCGCCCGTTTCCGAACAATCCGCCTTTGCCTACACCACCGCGCTGAACTATCTGTTGCGCCGCGAAAATAATCACTGTCTGACCATCGGCGATGCTAGCACGGTCTTTTGGGCGGAAGCGGATGATAGCGCAACGGCGCAGGCTGCCGAGGGCTTCTTCGCGCAAGTGTTCACGCCGCCGGATGATGAACAAGAAAGCGCCAAAGTTTTCAACGTATTGAAACAAATAAGTAACAAAGGCCGTCCGCTGCAAGAAATTGCACCCGAACTCTCTCCCAATACCCGTTTTTACATCTTAGGGCTTGCCCCCAATGCCGCGCGGATTTCTGTTCGGTTTTGGCTGGACACCACGTTTGGGCAGTTGGCGGAAAATTTGGCGCAGCATTGGCAAGATTTAGCCCTTGAGCCTTGCGCGTGGAAAACGCCGCCGTCAATTTGGCGACTCTTATTGCAAACTGCCGTATTGGGCA
Source organism: Neisseria maigaei (assembly GCF_958267405.1). Classification (NCBI taxonomy): domain Bacteria; kingdom Pseudomonadati; phylum Pseudomonadota; class Betaproteobacteria; order Neisseriales; family Neisseriaceae; genus Neisseria; species Neisseria maigaei. Next base: position 18,492 of record NZ_CATQFT010000060.1, read on the forward strand.
AAAGCGAAAACATCTCGCCCGTATTGGCAGGCGAAATGACCCGCGCCGTGATTTGCGGCACGCCGTACCCCTTAAGTTTGCTGTCGCAACTGATTACCCGAATCCGCGCCGACGGCGACGTGAACGGCCTGCGCGTGGCAATGATGAAAGCCGTATTAGAGCGGCGTTTTAGAAAAGGTTTTATCGAAGAAGGAGTTCCTATGAGTTTGAACAATGAAAGCCCGAATCGCGCCTATCTTTTAGGGCGGCTGTTTGCCGTGTTGGAGCGCATTCAATATCAGGCGTTGGGCGAATTAAATGCCGGCATCGCTGACCGCTACTACGGCTCTGCATCTGCCGTGCCGTTTTCCGTTTTTCCGCGCCTTTTGTCGGGTGCAAAACACCATTTGTCGCGCTTGCGTAAAGACAAAGCCGGTATGGCGGTGAATTTGGATAAAGATTTGGGCGAAATCATTGCCAAACTGCCCGGAACCTTTCCACGCCATTTGAGCATTGACGAGCAAGGCCGCTTCGCCATCGGCTATTACCACCAAAAACAAAGCTATTTTGCTAAAAAAGAAACTGCTGAAACCATTGAAAACTAAGGAGCCAGAAAATGTCTGCCATTCAAAACCGCTATGAATTTGTTTACTTTTTTGATGTCACCAACGGCAACCCCAACGGCGATCCCGATGCGGGCAATATGCCGCGTCTTGATCCCGAATCCAGCAAAGGCTTGGTAACCGATGTCTGTTTGAAACGCAAAATCCGTAATTTTGTGGAAATCAGCAGCGAAAACGAAGCCGGTTATGAAATCTACGTCAAAGAAAAAAGCGTCTTGAACCTGCAAAACAAACGCGCTTATGAAGCGCTTGGCATTGAATCTGAAGCCAAAAAACTGCCAAAAGACGAAGCCAAAGCCCGCGACATTACCGCTTGGATGTGTAAAAACTTCTTCGATATCCGCACCTTCGGTGCGGTGATGACCACCGAAGTCAACAGCGGACAAGTGCGCGGCCCGGTGCAACTAGCGTTTGCCCAATCCATCGACCCGATTGTGCCGCTGGAAGTTTCCATCACCCGCATGGCAGTAACCAATGAAAAAGACTTGGAAAAAGAACGCACCATGGGGCGCAAATACATCGTCCCTTACGCACTCTACCGCGTGCATGGCTTTATCTCCGCCAACCTTGCCGCCAAAACCGGTTTTTCAGACGACGATTTAGCCAAACTCTGGCAAGCCCTGATGCTGATGTTTGAACACGACCGCTCCGCCGCCCGTGGCGAAATGGCAGCGCGCAAACTGATCGTTTTCAAACACGACAACGCACTCGGCAGCCAGCCTGCACATAAATTGTTTGACGCCGTGAAAGTCGAACGTGTAAACGGCGAATCAGGTACGCCTGCAAGCGGTTTTGGCGATTACAAAATCAGCGTGGTTTCAGACGGCCTCAATGGCGTGAGTGTGGAAGAGTTGCTGTAAAAAAACGTTTGAAAAAATGACCGCACTTTCAACCGAAAACCAAGGGGAAAATCAGGACACGCGCTTGATTCCCCTTTCTGCCCTGCAACACTACGCCTTCTGCCCGCGTCAATGCGCGTTGATTCACAACGAGCAGGCGTGGGCGGAGAATTATTTAACCGCGCAGGGCAAGGCGCTGCATGAGCGGGTGGATTCAGGCGAGCCGGAAACGCGCAAGGGCGTGCGCTTTGAGCGGACGGTGCATGTGTCTGCGGAGAAACTGGGCATCAGCGGCGTGTTGGATTTGGTGGAAGTGGACATGAAAACAGGCCATCTGAAACCTGTGGAATACAAACGCGGCAAGCCCAAACCCGACCCGATGGACGAAATCCAGCTTTGCGCCCAAGGCTTGTGCTTGGAAGAAATGACGGGGCAAACCATCCCCGAGGGCGCGCTGTGGTATATGCAAACCCGCCACCGCGTCCCCATCGTGTTTTCAGACGACCTGCGCGCCCAAACACTCGCCACCATCACCGCCGTGCGCGAACTTTTAAACAGCGGCCAAACCCTGCCGCCCGACTACGGCAAACGCTGCAAAGCCTGCTCGCTGGTGGAGATTTGCCAGCCGGAGTTGTTGGGGAAACGGGATAGGAGTGTGGGGTATGTGGCGGGGTTGTTTGGGGAGTAATCTTGTTTTAGTGCAATATTTTGAGTAATATACAAGGAAATAATGTGTCCAGATGAAATTATTTCATAGACCTATAATTAAATTTTATATAAAACTTATGAAATCTATCTTTATAATAATTAAGGAAAGAACCATACCTATGGTGAAGAAGATTTTAAAATGGCTCGGTAGAGTTATTTTTATTGTATTTTTAGGGTTCATTGGAGGCTGCCTATCTCCTTACGTTATTTCAAAAGTACAGGTTTTATTTGGTGCACCTCCAGTAGTTAATGTTTCAGATACAATATCTATAGCTAACACATATATTGTATTTACTACTTTTATTTTTACCGCCATTGCAATAATTGTAGCTGTTGCTAGCTATCTTTTTGCTCAAGAAGCTGCAAAATCTAGACAGATACAAGAACAAACTTTATTTTCTGATTTAATTAAATCATGTACTGAAAAACCGGAGCTAGGAAGAGATTTAATTTCTAAATTATTGGAAAATGAGAATGTTATTGAGCATTTTGAAAAAAGGTTAAATGATAAGATAGATGATATTTTATCTAAACGTTGCCAGTTATCACAGGAAAGTGAAAGAGTTTCTAAAGAACAAACTAGTGCATTAAAAGGAATGATAATAAAGCCAGATAATCAAGGAGATAAGCTATGACACCAGAAATGTTGCTGGAACAACTTTTCCAAGATAATATTTTACCAAGAGCTGTTCCTATTAATGTTGAAACTATTTGTTCACATTATAATATTTCGATTGAGCATAAAATTTATCCAGATGATACAGTAGGGCAAATTGAATTTCCTCCTAATAATGGAGCTGCTCGTATTTTTATTAACCCTTTCGAAAATAACCATATTAATAGGAGACGATTTACTATTGCTCATGAATTAGGACATTTTTTCTTGCATAAAGATTCAACTCCAGATGGCTTTACTGATACAACTAGAACAATGAGTAGAACAACATCTTATTGGGATCCAGTTGAATCAGAGGCAAATGACTTTGCAGCTAGATTATTGATGCCAGAAAAATTTATACTAAGTGAAGGTAATAAAGTTATAGAAAATTTTAAAATCGTTTATAAGCAAGAGCGTATTCCTCAAGATTATTTTATTTCTAATATGGCTCAAATTTTTAATGTATCAGTTCAAGCTATGACCTATCGGCTTAAAAATCTTGGTATTATCTAAATAAAAAAGTAATAAAGCCTTTTATTTTTAAAAGGCTTTATTTTTGACTGCATCCTTATTAATCTGTTGATGATTTTTAGGTGGCCAACCCTGTTAAACACTCATAAAGTGCGGTCAAACCCCAAGGAGAGTTCCCCATGCGCAAGCTGCAAAACACGCTCTACATCACCACCCAAGGCAGCTATCTGCATAAGGAGCGGGAGACGCTAGTGGTGGAGCAGGAGCGTAAGAAAGTGGCGCAGTTGCCGGTGCATTCTATCGGGCATATTTTCTGTTTTGGCAATGTGCTGGTATCGCCGTTTTTGTTGGGTTTTTGCGGTGAAAATAATGTGAATTTGGCGTTTTTTACCGAAAATGGACGTTTTTTGGGGCAGCTTCAGGGGCGGCAGAGCGGCAATGTGCTGTTACGTCGGGCGCAGTATCGGGTGTCGGAGCAAAATCCCGTGCCGATTGCGCGCAATATCATTGCGGCAAAGATTCGGGTGAGCCGGAAACACGCAAGGGCGTGCGCTTTGAGCGGACGGTACACGTTTCGGCAGAAAAACCGGGCATCAGCGGCATATTGGATTTGGTGGAAGTGGACACGAAAACAGGCCGTCTGAAACCCGTGGAATACAAACGTGGCAAGCCCAAACCCGACCCGATGGACGAAATCCAGCTTTGCGCCCAAGGCTTGTGCTTGGAAGAAATGACGGGGCAAACCGTTTCTGAGGGTGCGTTGTGGTATATGCAAACCCGCCGCCGTGTCCCCGTTGTGTTTTCAGACGGCCTACGCGCCCAAACCCTCTCCACCATCGCCGTCGTCCGCGAACTTTTAAACAGCGGACAAACCCCGCCGCCCGACTACGGCAAACGCTGCAAATCCTGCTCTCTGGTGGAAATCTGTCAGCCGGAGTTGTTGGGGAAACGGGATGGGAGTGTGGGATATGTGGAAGCGTTGTTTATTGTGTAAGAAAAAACCGCAGGTATTTTGAACCTGCGGTTTTTTGGTTTACAACTTGCTGTCTTCGCTGTCCAAGAAACTTCTCAAGCGGTCGCTGCGGGTCGGGTGGCGCAACTTGCGGAGTGCTTTTGCCTCAATTTGGCGGATGCGTTCGCGGGTTACGTCAAACTGTCTGCCGACTTCTTCCAGCGTGTGGTCGGTGTTCATATCGATACCGAAACGCATACGCAGGACTTTTGCCTCACGCGGTGTCAGGCTTTCGAGTATTTCTTTGGTTACTTCGTGGAGGCTGGTGTACATTGCCGCATCGGCCGGCGCAACATTGTTGGCATCTTCGATGAAGTCGCCCAAGTGCGAATCGTCGTCGTCGCCGATCGGGGTTTCCATCGAAATCGGCTCTTTGGCGATTTTCATGATTTTGCGGATTTTGTCTTCGGGCATCTGCATCAGTTCGGCAAGTTTGGCGGAATCGGGTTCTTCGCCGGTTTCTTGCAGGTGTTGGCGCGAGATGCGGTTCATCTTGTTGATGGTTTCAATCATATGAACCGGAATGCGGATGGTACGCGCCTGATCGGCAATCGAGCGGGTGATTGCCTGGCGGATCCACCAGGTTGCGTAGGTGGAGAATTTGTAGCCGCGACGGTATTCGAACTTGTCGACCGCCTTCATCAAGCCGATGTTGCCTTCCTGAATCAAATCAAGGAACTGCAAGCCACGGTTGGTGTATTTTTTGGCGATGGAAATGACGAGGCGCAAGTTTGCCTGAATCATTTCCTGTTTGGCGGCTGCGGTTTCTTTTTCGCTCGACACCATATTTTTGTTGATTTCTTTCAACTCTTCGATAGAAATGCGGGTTTCTTTTTCCATATCCGCCAACTCGGTTTGTTTTTCGAGGATGGCGTGGCGGAAGCGGTCGAGTGCGTCGCTCCAAACCCTGCCTTTGGTGATTTCTTCTTCAATCCATTCCAGATTGGTGATTTCGGGCAGGAAGTTTTGGATGAAGTAGTCGCGTTCCATATGGACGCGGTCGAGGCAGATGTCGCGGATTTCGCGTTCGAGTTTGCGGATGTTTTCTACTTTCCCGCGCAGGCTGCTGCTGAGGCTGTCGATTTGCCGGGTGGCGAAACGGACTTCCAGCAGTTTGTTGGCAATTGCGTCGCGGTAGGCGAGATAGTCTTTGTGCCGGCTGTGGTGTTTTTCCAAACGGCCGATCATTTTTTTGTAGTCTTTTTCGATTTGGGCAAAGTGGCCGATGACTTTTTGTTTCAATTCGGCGAGATTGGCTGCCGAGATTTCATCCGCATCTTCTTCCGACTCTTCGTCGTCTTCGTTTTCATCCGAATTGTCGTTGGAAGGTTTCTCGGGCACTGTGGTTTCCAAGTGCCCCAAGCCCAATTCGTTGAGCAATACTTCATTCGGGTCGATAATGGCTTCTACGACTTCGTCGACGCGGATTTCGTCTTTGCGGATTTTTTCGATGAGTTCTAAGATTTCCGCAATGGATCCCGGGCAGGCGGAGATGGCCTGAACCATATTTTTCAGGGCGTTTTCGATTTTTTTGGCGATGATGATTTCGTCTTCGCGGGTCAGCAGGTCGACCTGCCCCATTTCGCGCATATACATGCGGACGGGGTCGGTCGTCCTGCCGAACTCGGAATCTGCACTGGAAAGGGCGGCCTCGGCTTCTTCGACGGCATCATCGTCGGTAACGGCGGCATTGTCGCTTAACAATATGTCTTCCGCATCGGGGGCGTGTTCGGTAACTTGGATGCCCAAACCGGAAATCATACTGACGATGTTGTCGATTTGATCGGCATCGGACATATCGTCAGGCAGTGCGTCGTTGATTTCGGAGTAGGTGATGTAGCCGCGTTCTTTGCCCATAATGATGAGTTGGCGCAGGCGCGCGCGTTGTTCCTCAATCGTCAGGGGGCGGGCATCGTCTTGGTATTCTTCGTGATTTTGGTTTTTGGACATTGTCTGCTTTCTGTTGGCAAGATGCCGACGGTTTGCGTTTGGACGCACCTGAAGGCGTGGCAGAGTAGGGTACTCTGATGCCGTCTGAAGGCTTTTTGGGATGGGTGTTCTGCAGGTGTCGTTGTTGCAGCCGGGGTAAATGCTTTTCAGACGGCATAACGGTTTACGGATGGCGGAATCCGCCGGTCAATTTTGTTTTGCGGTCAGCAGCGACAGCAAAAGTTTTTTCTCGCTTTCATTTAAGCCGGATTGCAGGCTTTTTTGTTTCAATGCTTCGATTTGGCTGTATTTTAACTCATTGAGCAGTTTTTTGATGCCGATTTGGAAGTTTTCGCAATCTTCTTCGCCGCCGCCTTCCATTTCTTCCGATTGAAGGGCCGACCGGAAGATGCGGTTGATTGTTTCTTCGTAGGGCGAACCGCGCATATGTTCCAAAATCTGTGCGGTTGCCGGCACGGAAGGATGGTTTTTAATGGTTTCGGCGAGGTTGGCAAGGCAGGCGAAATCGCCGTCCAATGCCAAATAATCGGGCAGGTCTATATATGCAGCCCAATCCGGATTTATCAAGAGGCTGCGGATTTGCCGTTGCACCAATGTCGGCATAACAGGCTGTTTGACGGAAATCGGGGGCAGTTTGTAGCTTTTTTGTTTGACGTGCCGCTTCGGCGTTTCCTGCCCAAGCAGTTGGGCGAGATTGTCGGGATCGATGCCGACCAGTTCGCTAAGCCGTTGTTTTAACAAATAAGCCAATGCCGGCGCGGTAATCTGTGCCAAAAGCGGCGAACTGGTTTTCACCAATTCCGCCTTGCCTTCCTGCGTATTGAGATGAATGCCGTCTGAAAGATGTTCCCAGAAATACTCCGACAAAGGCTTGCTTTGATTCAACAGCGCGTCTTCAAATTGCGCTTTGCCGTAGGCACGGATGTAGCTGTCGGGGTCGTGTTCCTCGGGCAGGAACAAAAAATGCAGCGATTTGTCGTCCTTCAACTGCGGCAGCGCGTTTTCCAGCGCGCGCCAAGCGGCTTTTCGCCCCGCGCTGTCGCCGTCGAAACAGAAATAAATACTGTCTGCCTGACGCATCAGGATTTTGACGTGTTCCGCTGTCGTTGCCGTACCTAAAGCCGCCACACCGTAGCCCACGCCGAACTGTGCCAGCGCGACCACGTCCATATAGCCTTCGACCACCAAAATCCGCCCCGCTTCCTTGACAGCAGCACGCCCCTCATACAAGCCGTAAAGGTTTTTCCCTTTGTCAAACAAAGGTGTATCGGGGGAGTTTAGATATTTGGGTTTGGAGTCGTCCAACACCCTGCCGCCGAAACCGATGACCTGCCCGCGCGGATTGCGGATAGGAAACATAATCCGATGACGGAAGCGGTCGTAATACCGCCCCTCATTGTCAATCACCATCCCCGTATCCACTAACGCGGTATTAGGATACGGTTGGAACACTTGCGCCAAAGGCTGCCAGCCGTCGGGCGCGTAGCCCAAACCATAATGCGCGATGACTTCCGCGCTCAAGCCGCGCTTGTCCAAATAAGCCTTCGCCGTCGGATTGAATTTCAACTGTTGCGCGTAAAAATCCGCCGCCGCAACCGTCGTTTCCTCCAGCGTCTGCTGTTTTTTCTTACGTTCGGCACGGACTTCGGGATTATCGTTCTGCCCGCGCACTTTAGGCACAATCATACCCACGCGGTCGGCAAGGAACTGCACCGCTTCCGGAAACGACAGCCCCTGATGTTCCATCACAAAACCAATCGCCGAACCATGCGCCCCGCAACTGAAGCAATGGTAAAACTGCTTGGTCGGACTGACCGAAAACGACGGCGTTTTTTCCTTGTGGAACGGGCAACACGCCATATAGTTTGCCCCGCCTTTTTTCAGCGGAACCTGTTCGTCGATGATGTCGACAATGTCGGTTTTGGCTAAAAGCTCGTCAATGAAGTCGGATGGAATCATGATGCGGGGCGGACGGGATGTCTGTTTTCGGTACGGACGGTACGAAATCGGGAGTTTTCGGAATGGCGGTCGGATGTGGCGGTTCAGGCAAAATGCCGTCTGAAGCCGGAAACCGGATGTTCAGACGGCATTTGCGTTCAAACGCTTAAGCCAGTTTGCCGTGGCATTGTTTGTATTTCAAACCGCTGCCGCAGGGGCAGGGGTCGTTGCGGTGGACGATTTGCCCCCGCGCTTCCAAGGCTTCGGGGCTGAAATCCGTCCCATCGGGATTAAAGGCTTCGGTAACCAGATCGGTTTGCGACTGCCCCAAAAGTTCTTCCATATCGGGCGATTCGGAATGGATGGACTGGATGTTGCCGACGGGTTGCTCTTCAACCGCCGCGACAGGGTTTTGTTCGATTTGAACCGAAGTAAGCAGGGAGGCAATATGGAATTTGATGCCGTTCCACAGGTCTTGGAACATCGTGAAGGCTTCGCGTTTGTATTCCTGCTTCGGATTTTTTTGAGCATAGCTGCGCAGATGTATGCCTTGTCGCAGGTAGTCCATGGCGGCAAGATGTTCGCGCCATTGGGTGTCGATGACTTGCAGCATGACGTTGCGCTCAAAATCAGCCATTGCCTGTTTGCCGACCAGTTCGGTTTTGGCGGCATATTCGTTTTCGATGCGTTCGATCAGGCGCTCTTTGATGTCTTGACCGTCAATTGTATTGTCTGCTTTCAGCCAGGACTGAATGTCTTCGTGCAGTCTGAATTCGGCAGCCAGACGGTTTTCCAGAGTCGGAATGTCCCATTGTTCTTCCATGCTGTCCGGCGGCATATATACGTCTACAAGTCCGCCGATGACATCAAAACGGATTTCCTTCATCAGATCGCTGATGTCTTTGCTGGTTAAAATTTCGTTGCGTTGGCTGTAAATGACTTTACGTTGCTCGTTGGCGACGTCGTCGTATTCCAGAACCTGTTTGCGCATATCGAAGTTTCTACCTTCAACTTTGCGTTGCGCGCCTTCGATTTGGCGCGTCAGCAGGTTGTGTTCGATGGCGACGCCGCGTTCGGGTGCAAGGCGGTTGAGGATGGCGGCGGCACGGTCGAGCGCGAAGAGACGCAGCAATGGGTCTTCAAAGGAGAGGTAGAAGCGGCTGGATCCGGGGTCGCCCTGACGGCCGGAACGTCCGCGCAATTGGTTGTCGATACGGCGGCTTTCGTGGCGTTCCGTACCGATGATGTGTAAACCGCCTGCTTCCATTACTTTATCGTGTTCTTCTTGCCAACCGTTTTCCAATGCGGAAATTTGTGCGGCTTTTTCATCATCGTTCAGGGTTTCATCAGTTCTGATGGCATCAATCTGGTGCTTCAGGTTGCCGCCTAAAACGATGTCCGTACCGCGTCCCGCCATATTGGTGGCAACGGTAATCGCGCCGACTTTGCCGGCTTGGGCGACAATCAGCGCTTCGCGTTCGTGTTCTTTGGCGTTGAGGACGTTGTGCGGCAGTCCGGCTTTTTGCAGAAGGTGGGAGACCAGTTCGGAGTTTTCGATGCTGGTCGTGCCGACGAGGACGGGCTGCCCGCGTTTGTGGCATTCCTCGATGTCTTTGACGACGGCTTCGAATTTTTCTTCGGCGGAACGGAAAATCTGGTCGTTGAAGTCTTTGCGTTGTACGGGGCGGTTGGTCGGGATAATGACGGTTTCGAGGTTATAAATGCTTTGGAACTCGAAAGCTTCGGTATCTGCCGTACCGGTCATGCCGGAGAGCTTGGTGTACAGGCGGAAATAGTTTTGGAAGGTGATGGAGGCAAGGGTTTGGTTTTCGCGTTTGATTTCCACGCCTTCTTTGGCTTCTACGGCTTGATGCAGGCCTTCGGACCAGCGGCGGCCGGACATCAGCCGGCCGGTGAATTCGTCCACGATGACGATTTCGCCGTCTTGGATAACGTAATGTTGGTCTTTGTGGAACAGCGAGTGCGCGCGTAATGCTGCCATAAGGTGGTGCATCAGGGAGATATTTGCTGCCGAGTACAGTGAGTCGTTTTCTGCCAGTAACCCCATTTGGGTCAGGATTTGTTCGGCGTGTTCGTGACCTGCTTCGCTCAGGATGACCTGATGTGCCTTTTCGTCGACCCAATAGTCGCCTTCGCCTTCTTCTGTCTCTTGACGGACGAGATGGGGCGGAACGGTGTTCATAATTTGATACAACTGGATGTTGTCGTCTGCCTGGCCGGAAATAATCAGCGGGGTACGCGCTTCGTCAATTAAGATGGAGTCCACTTCGTCAACGACGGCGAAATTCAATTCGCGCTGCACTTTGTCGTATTGGTCGGTAACCATATTGTCGCGCAGGTAGTCGAAGCCGAATTCATTATTGGTGCCGTAGGTAATATCGGCGGCATAGGCGTTTTGACGGTCGAACGGCTGCATGTCTGAAATAATCACGCCCACGGTAAGGCCGAGGAAATTATAGAGGGGCTCCATGATGCCCGCATCGCGTGAGGCAAGGTAGTCGTTGACGGTTACGACGTGTACGCCTTTGCCGGCAAGTGCGTTGAGATAAACGGCAAGGGTGGCGACCAAGGTTTTACCTTCGCCGGTGCGCATTTCGGCGATTTTACCGTTGTGCAGCACCATGCCGCCGATCAGTTGCACGTCGAAGTGGCGCATGCCGAGCACGCGGCGGGATGCTTCGCGGCAGACGGCGAAGGCTTCGACCAAAATGTCGTCCAGAGTCTGTCCGTCAGCCAGGCGTTGTTTGAATTCGGCTGTTTTGGCCTGTAAATCCGCATCGCTCAAGGCTTTCATTTGTTCTTCGAGTGCGTTGATTTTGACAACGGATTTGCGGTATTGTTTGAGCAGCCTATCGTTGCGGCTGCCGAAAATTTTCTTAGCGATGTTTGTCAGCATGAATAATTCCTACGCCTGATATAATAGTGGGCGAAAACGTAATTTTAACACAAGCGGTTGCGTAAAGTGCTAATGCCGTCTGAAATAAAGGCGCGTTTGCGGTATTTCAATCTTTCGGGGTGTGCGTTTTATGAATCTGGAACATCTGGGCAGGCAGGATTCACTGCTTTCGGAGCTTTTGAAACAGGCGGGGAAATGGCGACGTTTGGATGCTGCGGTAAAAAAATTGCTTCCTCCTAATCTGCATCCGCACTTTCAGACGGCATGCATCGAAGATGGAAGGCTTATCCTTTTGGCGGCAAACAATATGGCGGCATCGCGTTTGAAGATGATTGTGCCGTCGGTATTGCCGCAGTTGGCAGGGCTTGACGCTTCGATACGGTCTGTTTCGGTCAGGCTGGTCCCGAAACCGGAAAAACCGCCGAAAACCAATACCCTGCATTTGAGTAAGGCTGCGCTGGAGAGTTTCGATTCGGCGGCGGCAAAGTTAGAAAAACGGCATCCCGAATTGGCGGCAGTGCTGGCGGAGCTGGTCAGGAAGCACGGGGCATAAGGCGGCCGGTAGGGATGTTGTAAATATCCGTTAATATTTGCGCGGCGGGGGACGGCTTCCCTAATACTAAAGAAATAGGTTCTGGGTAAAATTGCCCCATTTCGGGGTAAACGATTGTAAACTTGCAAACAGGCTTTGATTTCAAATGAAGTTTGTAGCAAAATGCCGCCCCGAAACATCTGTTTGTGCAACTCGGCGGAATCTTTTTCAAGGTTTTGTTAATGGCGGTTGCACTTTGATTTCCGTAAAACCGAACATTATTTCATCATTTGGAGATTTATCATGAAAGCTTATCTGGCTCTGATTTCCGCCGCCGTTATCGGTTTGGCTGCCTGCTCTCAAGAACCTGCCGCGCCTGCTGCCGAAGCAACTGCCGCTTCTGAGGCTTCCGCAGCCGAAGCGGCTTCCGCCCCTGAAGCCCCTGCCGCCGAAGCTGCTCCTGCAGATGCTGCCGAAGCCCCTGCTGCCGGCAATTGTGCGGCAACTGTCGAATCCAACGACAATATGCAGTTCAACACCAAAGATATCCAAGTCAGCAAAGCATGTAAAGAGTTCACCATCACTCTGAAACATACCGGTACGCAACCCAAAGCCAGCATGGGTCACAACCTCGTGATTGCCAAAGCTGAAGACATGGATGGCGTATTTAAAGACGGCGTAGGTGCTGCCGATACCGATTATGTTAAACCTGACGATGCACGCGTTGTTGCCCATACCAAATTGATCGGCGGCGGCGAAGAGTCTTCTTTGACTCTGGATCCTGCCAAATTGGCTGACGGCGAATACAAATTCGCTTGTACCTTCCCAGGTCACGGTGCTTTGATGAACGGTAAAGTTACTTTGGTTGACTAATCCGTCTAAAGCTTGAAAACAGACAGCCTGCCTTGCGCAGGCTGTTTTGTTATAATTTGGAAACGTTAATTTAAGAATAAAACCTAAAAACCATGAATCCGTTTGAAACCAAAAGCGTTACCTTTGCCGAACCGATTGAAATGCTGTATGCCTGCCATGGCAAAGTGCGCCGTTTCTGCGGACAAGTCGCCATGCTGTCGGACTATATCGCCGAAAACGGCTGCAATCAGATTGTTTTGCAAACCATCCGCCAAATCGCCCAGTATTTCAACGTTGCCGCGCCGCTGCACCATGAAGACGAAGAAGAAAACTTTTTCCCGCTCCTGCTGCAATATGCGCCGCAAGCCCAAGAAAGTGTGAATGAGCTTTTGCACCAACATGTAAGCCTACATGGCAACTGGGATGCCGTGGCTGCCGAATTTGCCAAACTCGAAGCAGACAATGCTTATGTCCCCGATGCGGAAGCGTTCAAACGCTTTGTGGCGGGTTACGATGTGCATCTGGCGATTGAAGAGCCTTTGTTCGACATGGGCAAAACGTTTATCCCCAAAGAGAAACTGACCAAAATCGGCGAAATCATGGCGGCGCGCAGGCGCAGATAAGGTCGTTTGCAGATTGCCGTTTCTTCAAACAAAGGTCGTCTGAAAACTTGAAAACAGAGTTTCAGGCGACCCCAGTATCCCCGTAACACAACCACGTCGTCTGAAAAGGAAGCCAATCATGCTGACCCCGAAAAGCTGCGATTTGTTCAATATCCCGTTTTTCCAGTTTGCCCAGCTTAAAAAATATCAGCCCGAAAGCATTCCGCAAATCAAAGCCGATTACAAGGAAAACTGGCAGATATGGCAGCAGCTGATACAGCAGGTTGCCGCCGAATTGGGCGAACCTTTCGCCCCGCCGCATATCGAACGCTGGTGCAACGGCTGGCAGGTGCGCGCCCATTTCTTTGCCTATTTCAAATACGCCCAATACAAGAACTCTGCTGCCATCCTGTCGATACTACTTAACCGCCGCCGTCTGAGCGTCAGCTTGGATTGGCACTGCTACAAAGCCGACGTGTCGCCGATTGCACTGCCGGAATACAACCGCTGGCTGGATGATTTCGATACCGACAAATACGCTGCATTCGATATGTGGCACGGTGCGGAAAGCGAATACGACGACTACCGCACCGTCGCGCAGCAAAATGAATCCGACCGAAAGTTGCAAAACGACGAAGACTTTTTCTGCATCGGCAAACACATCGAACGCGACGATTTGGGCAGGCAGGATGTCGCGAAATGGATAGCGGAAACGGTGGAAGATTTGCTGCCGCTTTACGAAGCGTGTCATGGTGCTTGACCTGAAGAACCCGCTTCGCTATCGTTAGCCCGTTCCATTCAACATCAAATGCCGTCTGAAACGCCGTTCAGACGGCATCTCAAACAGAAAAGCCGAAAAATGACCGAAACCCAATCCCTAGAACTCTCCAAAGCATTGATTTCCCGCCCATCCGTTACCCCCGACGACCGAGATTGCCAAAAACTGCTTGCCGAACGCCTGCACAAAATCGGTTTTGCGGCTGAAGAACTCCATTTCGGCGACACCAAAAACATCTGGTTGCGACGCGGTACGAAAGCTCCCGTTGTCTGTTTTGCTGGGCATACCGACGTTGTACCGACAGGCCCTGTTGAAAAATGGGATTCGCCCCCGTTCGAGCCGACCGAGCGCGACGGAAGATTATACGGGCGTGGCGCGGCGGACATGAAAACCAGCATCGCCTGTTTCGTTACCGCCTGCGAACGCTTCGTTGCCGAACATCCCGACCATCAAGGCAGCATTGCACTCTTGATTACTTCCGACGAAGAGGGCGATGCGTTGGACGGCACGACCAAAGTCGTTGATGTGTTGAAAGCGCGCGACGAGTTCATCGACTACTGCATTGTCGGCGAACCGACCGCCGTGGACAAATTGGGCGATATGATTAAAAACGGCCGGCGCGGCTCGCTGTCGGGCAACCTGACCGTCAAAGGTAAGCAAGGACATATTGCCTATCCGCATTTGGCAATCAATCCCGTGCATACTTTTGCCCCTGCCTTGTTAGAGTTGACGCAGGAAGTCTGGGACGAAGGCAACGAATACTTCCCGCCGACCAGCTTTCAAATTTCCAATATCAACGGCGGCACAGGCGCGACCAACGTCATTCCGGGCGAGCTGAACGTCAAATTCAATTTCCGCTTCTCCACCGAGTCCACCGAAGCAGGGCTGAAACAACGCGTCCACGCCATTTTGGACAAACACGGCGTGCAATATGATTTGCAGTGGTCGTGTTCGGGGCAGCCCTTTCTGACCCATGCGGGCAAACTGACCGACGTGGCACGCGCAGCCATTGCCGAAACCTGCGGCGTAGAGACCGAATTATCCACCACCGGCGGCACTTCGGACGGACGCTTCATCAAAGCCATTGCCAAAGAACTCATCGAATTAGGCCCGTCCAATGCCACCATCCACCAAATCAACGAAAACGTGCGGCTGGACGATATTCCGAAGCTGTCGGCAGTGTATGAGGGGATATTGGCGCGGTTGTTGGCTGAAAAGGCCGTCTGAAAAGAAGATGGGCTGTCGGATACGGATGTCCGACCATTTGATTAGACCTAACGTGGGTTCGAGATAACGCATTGATTTTTATGTAGGGCGATTTATTTGAACGGCAATCCATTCCCTCTCCCGTGGGAGAGGGTTAGGGAGAGGGCATCGGGGCGGTAACGGAAATATTGCCTGTATCTGCCCCGTTTTACCCTCTCCCCGACCCTCCCCCACAGGGGAGGGAGCCAAGTTGCAGGCACGCCGACGGAATTTCGCTTCGCATCAACTGCCTTATTTCGAACGTACGTCAAACTTAAATTTGCAATGCCGTCTGAAAAGAAAATAGGCTGTCGGATACGGATGTCCGACCATTTGCTTAGACCCAACGTGGGTTTGAGATAACGCATTGATTTTTATGTAGAGCAATTTATTTGAACGGCAATCCATTCCCTCTCCCGTGGGAGAGGGCTAGGGAGAGGGTTGGGGAGAGGGCATCGGGGCGGTAACGGAAATATTGTCTGTATCTGCCCCGTTTTACTCTCTCCCCGACCCTCCTCCATAGGGGAGGGGCCAAGTTGCAGGCACGCCGACGGAATATGGTTGAAACCCGACCTTTCAGGGCAGTAGAATTTTGGTTTATTTTTGGGGAAATAACTCCTTCCAAATCAGGGTAAACAGGGCTGCGCCTTTATGTGCAGCCCTGTGTGTTGAGATATTGAGGAAGATAACCGTGCCGTCAAATTACTTTCATACGCGTGAACGATTGGGTGCTTTAGGCGGCATCGTGCAACATCATACCGCCTTGTACCGCAGCGTGGCGGTACATGAACCGGCTGTGCTTATTGTGCGGCGCGGATGCAAGAAGCTGCGGTGGGCGGGGCACGAATTGGGGATTGCGGCGGGTGAGGCGGTCGCCTTGGCAGGCGGACAGACGTTTGACGTTATTAATATTCCCGATTCAGACGGCCTCTATCAGGCGCAATGGATTGCTTTCGAACAGGAAGCCATAGAAAGGTTTGCCGCACAATACGGGACGGCGCAGGCAGTGTGCGATGCGGTGAAGCTGCCGCACCCCGGGCGTATGGGCGCGGCGTTTGATTATGCGGCTGCGGTGCTGGCGGATGAAGAAGTGCCGCACAATGCGGCGGAGGCCGCGCTTTGCGGCGTGTTGGCGTGGTTGCAGCATGACGGCATCGGTTTTGCCGTGTACGAAGGCGTCAACCTGATGCGGAAAATCCGCAAACTGATTACCGCCGATATGGCTGCGGACTGGTCGTCGGCGATGTTGGCGCAGCGGCTTAATTGCAGCGAGGCCGCGTTGCGGCGGCGGTTGGCGCGGCAGGACACGAATTTCCGTACGCTGCTGACGGATGTACGTATAATGTGCGCGCTGACGCTGTTGCAGGTTACGCAATGGCCGGTGGCGCAGATTGCCGGCGAGGTCGGCTATGACTGTCCGTCCCGTTTCAGCGCGCGCTTCAAAGAGCGGTTCGGTTGCGTACCGTCGGTGGTTCGCTCGGAAGCGGAGCCGGCGGCATATCGGCGCACGGGGCAGGTCAGCGTCGGTGTTCGACCGTGAATTTCGCTTCGCCCAAGCTGTTTGCCTTAGTGAAAAAACCGACCAGCGCGGGCGTGGATTCGGCGGTGATGTTCGGCAGCTTGGCGACTTTCAGCGCGGTGAGCGTGAATTCGTAGCGGTGTTTCCTGCCTTCGGGGGGACACGCGCCGCCGTAGCCCGGAGTGCCGAAGTCTGTGCGGGTTTGCAGCGCGCCTTTGGGCAGCCTGCCGCCTTGCGCGGTAATGCCTGCGGGCAGGCGGCGGACATCGGCGGGAATGTCGGCGACCACCCAATGCATCCAGCCCAGGCCGGTTGGCGCGTCTTTATCGTAAACGGTCAGGACGAAACTTTTTGTTCCGGCGGGCGGATTTTTCCACGACAGCGCGGGCGAAGTATAGTGGATTAAATTTAAATCAGGACAAGGCGACGAAGCCGCAGACAGTACAAATAGTACGGCAAGGCGAGGCAACGCCGTACTGATTTAAATTTAATCCACTATATTGCTGCCCGAACAACCGAAGCCGTAAAGCGCGCTCAAAAGCTGGTTTTGCGTGAAGCCGCCGTCTTTGGACGGGTTGTCGAATTGCAGCGTGAATGCGCCCTCAGCAAGGGCAGCGGTTGAAAAAGCCAGCAGTACGGCGGAGAGGATGCGGGTTTGCATAGATGATTCCTTTGCTTGATGAATAAGTGGATTCATTATAGGCTGTCAACGGCGGCAGGAATGTGCCGAAACGGTTGGATGATGTGCCGAAATGCGCAAATGCAAAAATCCGTGGTTTCAGACGACCCTTTGCAGGTCGTCTGAAATCTTTAATTCCTTTCCCTGAGGCTTTAGAAATATCGAATATTTGGGAATCACCGCAACCTGACCCTCAAGGTTTCCGCCGTAGCCCGTTCCTGCATCAGCGTGCGGGAATGGCGAAAATCGGGGATTTTGCCGTCAAATCCATGATAGAGATACGGAGCAAACAAATGATTACCCTGCCTTCCTTAAACAATCTGCCGTCAAAATGGGATGAAATCCGCCATTGGCTCGAAACCCAAGTTTTTGAGTGTGAAGTCATGCCGTATCCCAATCTGACGGAATGCGAAGCCGGGCAGTTCGAGCGGGATTTTTGGGACAATATCGGCTGTGCGCCTGAAGAATATGTCCGTATCCGCCGCGCCATCCGTCTGCTGGAAGCGAGTTATCCCGACAGTTTGAACGAGCTGGTGTGTGCCGCCATTGCCACGCCGTTGGGTGAGATGCTGGCGGTGTTCGGCAGTAAAGGCTTGTGTCTGCTGGAGTTTGTCGGACAGAAGCATTTGGAACAGGAAATTGCCGCCGTCCAAAAAGCCTTGCGCGGACGGTTTGTGTTTCGGGAAGATGAGCGAACGCAACTTCTGCGGCAAGAATTGGATTTGTATTTCCAATGCCGTCTGAAAACCTTTGCCACGCCCTTGGAAATGATTGGCACCGAGTTTCAAAAACAGGCGTGGGACACGCTTTTGGCGATTCCTTACGGCGAAACGCGCAGCTATAAGGAGCAGGCGCAGCGTTTGGGCAACCCCAAAGCCGTCCGCGCCGTTGCCGCCGCCAACGGGCAGAACAAGGTGTCCATATTGATTCCCTGCCACCGCGTCATCGGCAGCGACGGCAAACTGACCGGCTACGCGGGCGGTTTGAACCGCAAACGGTTTTTACTGGCTTTGGAACGCGGCGAAGTTCAGACGGCATTGTTTTGACGGGCGCGGCGGACAACGGGGCTTGAGGGGTTCAAGCCCCGTCCGCCTTTCAGACGGCATCGGAGGTTTTTTCCGCCCCGGTTTGGCTTTGTGCCGCCTGATACAGGTAAACAGTTGCCAAAGGCGGTACGGTAACAGACAGGGAATTTGGTTTGCCATGCGACCAAACTTCTTCTGTCTCCACCGTTGCGCCGGCAGAAACGCCGCTGCCTTTGTAATGCAGGTCGTCTGAATTGAGGATTTCGCAGTATTCGCCGGCAGAATTCACGCCGAAACGGTAGCCTTCGCGTACAACAGGCGTGAAGTTGCTGATGACGATAACACGGTTGCCTTCACGGTCGCGGCGCTCGAAGACGAAGACGGAGTTGTCGCCGTCGTCGGCGACCAGCCACTCAAAGCCTTCCGGCCATTGGTCCAATTGGTAAAGCGGCGCGGTGTCTTTATAGACGCGGTTCAACTCGCGCACGAAGTCTTGCACGCCTTTGTGCCGGCCGCCTTCTTGGTCGAGCAAGAACCAATCCAGTCCTTCGTTGTAATTCCACTCTCTGCCTTGCGCGAACTCGTTGCCCATAAACAGGAGTTTTTTGCCGGGGAAGCCGTACATAAAGCCGTAGTAGGCGCGCAGGTTGGCAAATTGCTGCCAGCAGTCGCCGGGCATACGTCCGAGCAGCGAGCGTTTGCCGTGTACGACTTCATCGTGTGAAAGCGGCAGGACGAAGTTTTCGCTGTACTGGTACATCATGCCGAAGGTCATTTTGTTGTGGTGGTATTTGCGGTTGATGGGGTCTTCCATCATGTAACGCAAGGTATCGTTCATCCAACCCATATTCCATTTGAAGCTGAAGTTCAAACCTTCTTGGCGGGTCACATTGGCAAATGATGTCGATTCTTCGGCGATTTCAGTCGCAGCCGGAACTTCCTCTTTCAACATGGTATTGGTATCGCGCAGGAAAGCGATGGCTTCAAGGTTTTCATGACCGCCGTATTGGTTCGGAATCCACTCTCCGTCTTTGCGCGAATAGTTGCGGTAAATCATCGAAGCCACCGCGTCCACGCGGATACCGTCAAACCCGAAACGCTCTATCCAATACAGGGCGTTGCCTTGCAGGAAGTTTTTCACTTCGTTTCTGCCGAAGTTGTAAATCAGGGTATTCCAGTCTTGGTGGTAGCCTTCGCGCGGGTCGGCGTGTTCGTACAGCGCGGTGCCATCAAACTTGGCCAGACCGTGATCGTCGGTCGGGAAATGGCCGACCACCCAGTCGAGAATAACGCTGATGCCCTCGTCGTGTGCGGCTTTAATTAGTGCGCGCAATTCTTCCGGCGAACCGAAACGGCTGGTCGGCGCATACAAACCGGTTGCCTGATAGCCCCATGAGCCGTCAAACGGATATTCGGAAACAGGCAGGAACTCGATATGGGTAAAACCCATGTCTTTGACGTATGCGACCAATTCTTTGGCGAGCTGTCCGTAAGTCAGCCAGTAGTTGTTTTCGGGATTGCGTTTCCACGAACCCAAATGCACTTCATAAATGCTGATGGGCGCGTCAACGGCGTTGGCGCGGGCGCGGAAATCGGGGGCTTCGACTTTTTCCGGCAAACCGCGCACGACAGACGCGGTATTCGGACGCAATTCCGCACCGAAGGCATACGGGTCGGCTTTTTGCCGCACATTGCCGCCGGCATCGCGGATTTCAAATTTGTAGAGGGCATTGGGTTTGATTGCCGGAATAAAAATTTCCCAAATACCATTGTCGCGGTGGAAACGCATCACATGGCGGCGGCCGTCCCAGCGGTTGAATTCGCCGATGACGGAAACGCGTTGGGCGTTCGGCGCCCATACGGCAAAGCGTACGCCCTTCACACCGTCCAACTCGGCAAAATGCGCGCCCAAAGTTTCATAAGGGCGCAGGTGTCTGCCTTCCGCCAACAGCCAAGAATCCATTTCTTTCAATGCCGACGGGAAGCGGTAGGGGTCTTCTTCGCGCACGGGGTTGCCGTTTCCGCCGTAATAGACGTTCAGCGCATAATCGGGCGCATCATCGGGCAGTACGGCGACAAAGAATCCGCGCTCATCGATTTTTTCAGACGGCACAATCAGTCTGCCGCTTTCACGGTTGACAATATCTACTGCCGAAGCGTCGGGAATCAGCGTGCGCACGACTTCGCCGCCTTCGGGAAGGCGGTGCCGTCCCAAATAGGCGAATACGTCGCCGTGGGCCGCAAAAAACAGGCTGTCAACCGTGTCGCGTTCGGCTTGGTCGGGTTGGCGGTAGGAAAGGGTTGGGCAGTTCTTTTTCATACGGACTCCGTCAATCATGGCAAGTTGGGCGGTCATGGTTCGGCAATCTGCAAAGTCTTCCAGCGCGACGGGCATTTTGCGCGCCCAGTTGGGATAACCCTCGGCAACGCCCGGCACATTCAGGTTGTCGCCCACGCCCAGCAGGTTTTCCAGTTGCACCGCATACAGCCTGCTGCGGCTCATTGCGGCATATTTGTGGATGGCGGACATCAGCCCTTCCGTCATTTCAGACGGCATTGTGCTGTCTTTGTCCGAACAGCCGCATTGTTTAAGTTTGTCGAACAGGTCTGCCTTGTCGTGTTCGCGCGCTTCCAATGCCGTCTGAAAAGTTTCCGCATCGGGAATCGTGCCCAGGCGGAACATGGTTTCCAAATCTTTGCCGTTCCAATAGCCCGCCAAAGGCGCAACATCGTGCGTGCTGACGACCGTAATCGCCTGTTCGGGATATTCATCGGGCAATTCAAAACCGTGCCTGCCTTTGCTGAAATACACGACCTTATAAGAAAACACCTGATAACGGTTCAACAAATCACGCACCCGTTCGGGTACCGTCCCCAAATCCTCGCCGATGACGATGCAGCGGTTGCGCCGGCTTTCCAAAGCCAAAATGGCAAACATCACGTCCGCGTCGTAATGCACATACGCACCCAAGTCCGCCGTCCCGCCCGCAACCCACCACAGGCGGTACAAAGCCATCACATGATCGATGCGCAAGATGCCGTAAAGCCGCATATTTTCACGCAGCAGCCGGACAAACTTCTCATAACCCGTGTGCTTCAGCATCATCGGATTGAGCGGCGGCAAATCCCAGTTTTGCCCCGTCGGGCACAAAGGATCGGGCGGCGCGCCGACAGACATATCCATACAATAATCTTGGCGGTTTAACCAAGTGTCCGCGCCGCCGCGCGCCACGCCGACCGCCAAATCGCCGTAAATTCCCAACTTGATGCCGAGTCTGACCGCCGTTTCCTGCACTTTGTACCATTGTTCCGCGCAAAGCCATTGCAGCCACATATGAAAACGGATGTCGTGTCCGTAGTTGGCGGCAAAGTTTTTGACGGCTTCTCCGTCGGGGTCGTGAAACTCAGCAGACCAGGATTGCCAGCCTATGCCGTCGCAGCCGCCGTAATATTGGTCGAGGGCTTCAAACAGCCCGAATCCCGACAGTGCCGCTCCTTTTTCTTCCGCAAATGCGGCAAAAGCCGCACGTTCCTTTTGGGCGGCTTCGCACGGTTCGGTTTCAAATGCTTGGAATGCCGCCTGAAGAGCTTCGCGTTTGAACGCCCAAACCGCCGTGTAGGTTACGGTATCGGTAATCCGCAGTGCGGCAATGCGCCGCTGCATTTTTTCTTGGGCAAAACGGTTTTTCAGGGTTTCGCTGTAGAAAAACGCCCCGACTTTTTCCACATCCAGATAAATCGGATTGAGCCATTCGCGCGAAGACGGGCTGTACGGGCTGGCAAAGGCGGGCTTGGCACTGAAAAGCGCGTGCAGCGGATTGATGCCGACGAAATCCAGCTTTTTCTCTGCCGCATAAGCCATCAGGTTCTGCAAATCGGTAAAGTCGCCTATGCCCCAGTTGCGGTGCGAACGCAGGCTGTACAAATGCACCGTCAGCCCGTTCATTCTTGCGCCGCAGTTTGGTTCGGGCGGCCGGTAAACCGATTGCGGTGCGACAATCAGACGGATTTTTCCGGCAGCGCACGAAAGGGTGTAGTAGCCGCAAGGGAGGTCGGGCAGGGCGAGTCGGTATGTGCCGTGGTCGTCGCGGCTGAGGGGTAAAACCCGATGTGTGCCGTTTTCATCTTCCAAAACGGTTTCCGTTTCGTCCGACCATGCGGACGGCAGGGCCAGATTTTCGCATCCGTGTTCGCGGGCTGCCAGCGTGTCGAGATAAATGCCGTCTGAAACGCCGTCTTTCTGCAAGGTGTCGGCTATCGTTTCCCATACCTCGGGCGGCGTGGCGCGATATACGCCGCCGATGTCGTGAAACCCCAAGCTGATGCCCAAAGCAGAAGCGCGTTGTTCCAGTTCGATACTCATCCTGTTTTCCTGTCTGTTGTCCGTAATCTCAAGGCGTAATCTTAATATAAATACGGAATGATGACGGCTGTAATTGCGCGTAACGGCGGTTTCTTCCATATTGTTTGACTTGAACCAATATGCCGTCTGAAGCCGGTTTTCCCGTTCAGGCGGCATATTTGGTTAAATATCTTTTCCATTCATATATTTGTAGTTTTGTTACCCGTTTGGACAAAATTAAGGATTGACACATTTTTTGCGGACGCTATAATACGCCCCATTCCCCGATAGCTCAGTCGGTAGAGCGACGGACTGTTAATCCGCAGGTCCCTGGTTCGAGCCCAGGTCGGGGAGCCAAAATTCTAAAGCCTGAACATGATTGTTCAGGCTTTTTCATATTTGCACGTCCGGCGTTCGGAATGCGGCAAGATAGGTTTTCCAACGGTTTCGCGGTAAAATTCCGCCTGTCTGATTTCGGTTTCTTGTTATGTCCATCAAAATCCTGATTATTTCCCCCAGTTGGATAGGCGACTGCGTGATGACCCAGCCCCTGTTCCGCCGTTTGAAGGGACTTCACCCCGGTTGCACGATTGATGTGTTTGCACCGAAGTGGTCGATGGCGGTGTTCGAGCGTATGCCTGAAGTGAATGAGATTCTTGAAAATCCGTTCGGACACGGTGCGTTGGAGCTGAAACGCCGCTGGCGGGTCGGCAGGGAGTTGGGGCGGCGCGGCTACAATCAGGTTATCGTGTTGCCGGGTTCTTTGAAGTCGGCAGTCATCGCGCTGGCAACGGGCATCGGAAAAAGAACAGGTTATGTCGGCGAAAGCCGTTATTTTCTGTTGAACGATATACGCAGGCTGGATAAGGAACGTCTGCCGTTGATGGTGGACAGATATACGGCTCTCGCGCATCAGAGTCAGGAAGATTTTGACGGGCATTCGGGATTCCCCGAGTTTTCCATTGATGAACGGCGGCGGGAAATTTCTGTCGAAACTTTCGGTTTGAATCTTGGAAAGCCTGTTCTGGCTTTTTGCCCGGGCGCGGAATTCGGGCCGGCAAAGCGTTGGCCGGCAAGGCATTTTGCCGAGTTGGGCAAACATTATTCGGCGGCGGGTTGGCAGGTTTGGTTGTTCGGTTCGCAAAAAGATGATGAAATTGCCGAAGAAATCAACCGCCTTTCAGACGGCATATGTGTCAATTTGTGCGGCAAAACCGATTTGTCGCAGGCAATGGATTTGCTGTCGTTGGCGGACACGGTCGTGTGCAACGACAGCGGGCTGATGCACTTGGCGGCGGCATTGGGCAGGAAGGTGGTGGCGGTTTACGGTTCGTCCAGCCCGACGCATACGCCGCCTTTGAGCGACAGGGCAAAAATCGTCAGCCTGCACTTGGAATGTTCCCCGTGTTTCAAGCGGGAATGTCCGTTGGGGCATACCGACTGCCTCAACAGGCTGTATCCCGAGAAGATTGTGCAGGCGGTTGAAGAGGCGGTATGATGGCTTCTGTTTTCGGATTTATGCCGTCTGACGGCGGATATTGATAGGATGTTTATGGCTATTGCGAACAATAAAAAAGCATTTCACGATTTTTTCATTGAAGACCAGATTGAAGCCGGTTTGGTATTGGAAGGCTGGGAAGTCAAGGCGATCCGTGCTGCACGCGTACAGCTTAAAGAGAGTTATATTTATTGGAAAAAAGACGCGTTTTATTTGGTCGGTTGCCATATTACTGCGTTGCCCACAGCCTCGACACACATCAAGCCTGATGCCACACGCCCGCGCAAGCTCTTGTTGAAACAGTCGGAAATCAATAAGTTAATCGGAAAAACCGAACGTGCCGGTTACACTATCGTGCCGCTTAACCTGCATTTCTCACGTGGAAAAATCAAGATGGAAATCGGTTTGGCAAAAGGTAAGAAACAGCACGATAAACGACAGAGTATGAAGGAAGCCGACTGGAAACGTGAAAAACAGCGGTTGATTAAGCATACGCGCTAATGGGGATACGATTTCAGACGGCATTTGAACAATGCCGTCTGATGGTTGTTTGAACAATGGTGTTGAAATACGAAACGGAAAAACAGGGCGGTTGCCCTGTTTTCTATTTGCGTAAAAGATGCGGATGACGGGAAGCGGAAAAACGGAAACGCCCGTCTTTGGCGAAATCGTAAACGTTGCTGACTGCCCTGATATGGTGGGGTGGTTCTTTTCCTTGCTTCAGACATTCGCGCGCTATTCTCCGTAGTTTCCGGTTGGCAAGACGTTTGTCCTGTTTTTCGCTGACTGCCGTGGTTATAGGGGAAAAGGGGTGTTTTCTGTAACTTTTACTCATGATGGTCTCCCAGGTTGAAATACCTAGGTTTCCTTGAGTGCGATTCCGTACTTTGTCTTCATTAAAGTTTCCGTGATGTTTGAAATATATTTAGTAAATGCTGACCAGTACATTGCTATTTGAATGCCGGGCGGTTTTGTAAAAATTGCCGATTTTGTAAAAGTAGTCGGTAATTTCTTCTTTTATATCATCAATTTCATCTTCATAATCCCAAATGTCGGGGTAGATATGATGCTCTTTGCACACCTGCATACTGAAATGCTCCATTGCACTTTTTATGTCGAAGCCTTCCAAAGCTGAGACGATTTCATGGATTTGGGCGGATTCGATATAAGCGGCGTATCCGTCGCTGTCCGAAATAGGTGTCGTTCCGACGATTGATTCGGATAACAGATTGCCCTTTAAGGGATTTTCTGCACTTGTTCCGGTCAGTATAAAATGTAAAACATCCCACATTTTATCAATGTCGAGGCAAACGGCAGCCTCATCCTCCAAATCTTCCAGTTCTTCAAACAATTCTTGCCATTCGGTATCGGTATTTTTAAGTAAAGCCAGTTTTTCATTATCGACCAGTTGATAGGTTGCTGTCATTCCCATGATATTTCCTATAATTTAATTTTGAATCAGTTATTTATGGAAGAAGTTTTCCAGGGTTCATGATGTTATATGGATCAAGGTGTTGTTTGATGCTTTTCATCAGGGCGATTTCGGCAGGTGTGCGTACTTTGTCCAGCCACTGTTTTTTGATGATACCTATGCCGTGTTCGGCAGCAATTGTACCGTTGCAGGCAAGAACGTTGCAATAGACTGTGCTGTTAATGTCGTTTTCGTAACGATAGACTTCATTGCTGAGGATTTCGGGCAGGAAAGTATTGTAGTGCAGGCTGCCGTCGCCCAGATGTCCGAAGCAGACGATTTGTATGCCTTTGAAATTCTGTTCCAAATCTTTGGCGCACCGGCGGACAAAGTCGGCAACGCGCCCGATAGGAACGGCAATATCGTGTTTGATGCTGGTGCCCAGTTTGCGTTGTGAAGCGGAGATGTTTTCGCGCAACGCCCACATATGGATACGTTCTTGTTCGCTTTGTGCCAATACGCTGTCGGTAAAGCCTTTTTCGTACAGGAACTCGGCAAGTTGTCCGTCAAGGCTGCCGTTTGGCAGAGAGTCGGTCAACTCAAGTAAAATATGCCATTCTGAATGTGTCGGCAGGGGGAGTTTGCTGAATTCGGAAGACAACTCGGCGGCAAAACGGCTGATCAGCTCAAAACTGCATAGGCGTTCGGTAAAGTGTGTTTGGGTTTCGGTCAGCAGGCGGACGGCGGATTCGATGTCGGGTATGCCGACCCATGCGGTTGCTTTGTCTAAGGGGCGGGCAAACAGCTTGAGCGTGGCTGCAGTGATAATGCCCAATGTACCTTCGCTGCCGATAAACAGATGGCGCAAATCGTAACCCGTGGTGTTTTTGTGTAGCGGGTGAAGATGGGAAATCAGTTCGCCGTTTGGCAGGACGACTTCCAAACCGATAACCAGGTCGCGCATCGTGCCGTAACGCAATACGTTCAAACCCCCGGCATTGCAGGCGATGTTGCCGCCGATTTGGCACGAGCCTTCACTGGCGAGACTGAGTGGAAACAGCCTGTTTGAGGCTTCGGCTGCCTGTTGGACGGTTTGGAGTACGGAACCTGCTTCGACGGTTATGCAGTTGTCTGCCAAATCGATGTTGCGGATGCGGTTAAGTTTTGAAAGGTTAAGCAATACGCCGTTTTCCGATACTGCCGCGCCGCACAAACCGGTATTGCCGCCTTGCGGCGTAACCGGAATACGGTGTTTGTGGCAGAAACGCATAATGGTTTGTACGCTTTCAACGCTGCGCGGCTGCAAAATGATGTCTGGTGCAGACGTAAAGCGGTTGCGCCGGTCTTCTAAAAGCGTCGGAGAAGGTTCGGCAATTTCATCTGCCGGCAGGAGTCGGGAAAATTCGGTATGCAGGTCAAGCATGTTTGTCGGAAGGGTGGGGAGGAGATTGAGGAAGGGAATCTGATGCCGTCTGAAAAGTCAAAAAAGCAGGATACTGAACGTATCCTGCTTTTTTGCAAGCGGAAAATGCTTATTTTGCAGCTTCAGATGCAGCGGCAGGAGCTTCGGCAGCAGGTGCTTCAGCAGCGGGAGCTTCGGTAGAGGAAGCCTCAGCAGCAGGAGCTTCAGCGGCAGGAGTTTCGGTAGCGGAAGCTTCAGCAGCAGGTGCTTCGGTAGCGGGAGCTTCGGTAGCGGGAGCTTCGGTAGCGGGAGCTTCGGCGGCAGGTGCTTCGGCAGCTTTTTCTCCGCCGCAGGCGGCCAGGGCCAAAGACAACAAAGCAGCGGCAAACAGGGATGTTTTCATTTTAGTAACCTTTAAAATCAATTTAAATCAAATTAGGGTAAAACAGTCATTATCGACCATCATTACAAACCAAGTTGAAAATTCATTGCTGAATTTTGCGTAATTATGCACCACGAAATAGGGGATTGCAACGGTGTGCAAATGGGAAAGCAGGTTTGAATGAAAAGTTTTTCCGCCGGGCGAATGATAAATCCTGTAAAACGGTTTTGCTGTTAAAAAATCGATAGGGATGAATATTATAGAGATTAATATAATTCAGTATCTTGTATGATTTATTAAGGCGGATTGGGGAAGTCGGCAGACGGGTCGGAATGGTTTTTGAGAATGTTGTAAAAAAGTTACACTACAATAAAATAACAAAAATTTACATTGAAATATGTGCCGTACAGTTTATGAACAGGTTAACGGTAATCGGCCGGCGCGGCGGTTGTGTTAGAATGCGCCTGTAATCAATCTGCTGTTCCTGAAAGGACAAATATGGCTATCGTGAAGAATTCCGTGGTTTCGCTGCATTATGAGATGTATGATGCCAACAATCAGCTTTTGGACAAAACCGAAGAACCGATTGCGTATCTGCACGGCGGTTACGACGGCATTTTCCCTTTGGTGGAAGAGGCGTTGCACGGCAAGGATGCAGGCGATACGGTCGATGTGGCGCTGTCGCCCGACGATGCGTTCGGCGAGCAGGATCCGGAGTTGGTCCGTATTGAAGATGTCGGCGTGTTCCCTGTGGAGGTCGAAGTCGGCATGATGTTTGAAGCCGACGATCCTGAAACCGGCGATGTTGTCGTCTATCGTGTAACCGATGTTGCCGACGGCAAGGCGGTGGTGGACGGCAACCATCCTTTGGCAGGCATGAAAATCCGTTTTAAGGCTACGGTTGAAAGCGTGCGCGATGCATCCGATGAGGAAATCGCACACGGTCATGTCCACGGTCCGCACGGTCATCACCACCACTGATTGCCGGCAGCTTGGAGGTATCTGATGCCGTCTGAAAAGGGTTTGTTCCGTTTCAGACGGCATTTTGTTTGATGGATGGAGAAGATATGTCGGTTGGGCATTATGAGAATTTTCCCGTCGGTTCGCTGATTTTGCCGCGCAGGTTAAGAAAGCCGGTCCATGCTGTATATGCGTTTGCACGGACGGCAGACGATATGGCGGATGAGGGGGATTTTCCGATTGAGGAGAGGTTGGAAAATTTGGACGTATTGCGGCGTGAGTTGGATGTGTTGGCATCCGGCGGACAGTCTGCACATCCTTTGATTGCACGATTGGATGCCGAGGCCGTTGTGCCGTTCGGTTTGGATTTGCAGCCGTTTTATGATTTGCTTTCGGCGTTTTCGCAGGACGTGGTCAAAACGCGGTACGCGCATTTCGGCGAGCTGGCCGATTATTGCCGGCGTTCCGCCAATCCTGTCGGACGTATCATGTTGGCTTTATACGGAAAAACAGATACGGTGAACGTGGCGCAAAGCGACGGCATCTGTACGGCTTTGCAGCTTGTGAATTTTTGGCAGGATGTGGCTGTCGATTGGCGTAAAGGGCGTGTCTATATCCCTCAGGACGATTTGTTGAAATTCGGTGTTTTTGAGGAACAGATTGCGACAGGACGGGCGGATGCGGCATTTCAGCGGCTGATGGCGTATGAGTGCCGGCGTGCATTCCGTATGCTGAAGGCGGGTTCGCCTTTGGCTTGCGAATTGAAAGGGCGTATCGGTTTGGAACTCCGTATGATTGTGTTGGGGGCGCAGTTGATTTTGCAGAAACTGGACGCATGCGGCTACGATGTGTTTGCACAACGTCCGGTTTTGGATAAGAAGGATTGGTTGATTATGCTGAAACGCGCGTTGTGGAAATGATTTGGGGAAAATGAATGCCGTCTGAAAGGGCTTGTTCCGCTTCAGACGGCATTTTGCAGGCGGTCGGTATGGTCAGGCGATTTCATGCGGGTTCAACCTGGCTTGATCCTCCGCACCCAAGCCGATGAGTTTGCGCAGTCGGGTCATGTAGAAATTGACATCCAAACCGGTGCCGTAGCGTTGCGCCGTCCACAGTGTTTCCGCCAGTGCCTCCATCATTTCGTGTTCGGCTTCCAGCCAGCCGCGTTTGGCGCACAGGGTGTCGTGGATTACGCGTATGCCGTGCGGCTGGTCTATGCCCGCCTGTTCTTGAACGGACAGATGCAGCGACATATGCAGGAAGGGGTTGCTTTCGCCGTTTTCGGGCAGCCAGTCGGTGTCCAGATGGTCTTCGATGCGTTCGAGATAGCGGTGGTATTCGGGATGGGCTTCGATAATGCGGAGGGCTTTCTGTTCCAGTGCGCTCAGTTGCAGCGGATTGAGCCGCTGCTGCCACACGCGGGCGAAAAAGCGGCGGACATCGTGGGTGTTTACATCGTACATAGTGTGTTCGGCAAAAATGCGTATAGGCTGGGACAATGGGGGTTTTACATAAATTAAATCTTACCGTCAACCTTACCTTTTATAATATGGACAAATTATTTGTCTGAAACGGATTCGATTATGAAAAAACTGATTTGCCTGTTCGCCGTATTTTTGATGTTGTGCGGACGGGCTTTCGCGCTGGATGCGAACGATCTGCTGCCGCCGGAAAAGGCATTCGTGCCGGAGCTTGCCGTTGCCGACGACGGTGTGAACGTCCGTTTCAAGATTGCCGACGGATACTATATGTATCAGGCGAAAATCGTCGGCAAGACCGATCCGGCGGATTTGTTGGGACAGCCTTCTTTCAGCAAGGGTGAAGAGAAGGAAGACGAGTTT
Organism: Neisseria maigaei; assembly: GCF_958267405.1. Lineage (NCBI taxonomy): Bacteria > Pseudomonadati > Pseudomonadota > Betaproteobacteria > Neisseriales > Neisseriaceae > Neisseria > Neisseria maigaei. The sequence goes on from NZ_CATQFT010000060.1 coordinate 48,655, forward strand.
TTCGGCAGGCAGACGGTTTACCATCACGAAGCGCAGGTTGCCTTTCCTTATGCCAAGGCTGTCGGCGAACCGTATAAATTGGTTTTGACCTATCAGGGCTGTGCCGAAGCCGGCGTGTGCTATCCGCCCGTAGATACCGAGTTTGATATTTCCGGCAACGGCACTTACCATCCGCAAACCGACGAACCGGCATCCGCCAAAGACCGTTTTTTGCAGCCTTCCGCCCCAAACGGCAGCGGGGCATTGCCGCCCCCGAAGGGGGATGAGGGCGGCGACAGCCGTTTCAAGCTGTCTTGGGATACGCTCAACGCCAATCTTTTGGCGTTTTTTCTCGCCGGTTTGGGTCTGAGTTTTACCGCCTGTATGTATCCCCTGTTGCCGATTGTTTCCAGTATTGTGGTCGGTGACAAAAAGGCGGGCAAGGCGCGGGCGTTTGTGCTGTCCGTCGTTTATGTTCAGGGTTTGGCTCTGACTTATACGCTGGTCGGCATTGTTGCCGGACTGACGGGCGCGCTGCTGACCGTATGGTTGCAGCAGGCTTGGGTCGTGTTGGCGGCATCGGCTTTGATGGTCGTCTTGGCACTGTCTATGTTCGGGCTGTTCAACATCCAGCTTCCCAACGCCGTACAGTCGTATTTCCAAAACCAGAGCAGCAAACTTTCAGGCGGTAAAATTGTTTCCGTCTTTATTATGGGCATATTGTCCGCACTGATTGTCGGCCCGTGTGTCGCTCCGCCGCTGGCATTTGCTTTGGGTTACATCGGTCAGACGGGTGATGCGGTTTTGGGCGGTTTGGCACTTTACACTTTGGCGTTGGGCACCGGCGTGCCGCTGATTGCCATCGGCACGTTCGGCGGACATATCCTGCCTAAGGCTGGCGATTGGATGAATGCCGTCAAATACGCATTCGGCTTTATCCTGCTAGCCGTCGCCGTTTACCTCGCCACGCCGCATTTGCCCTATTATCTCGTTGTCGCGCTGTACACGCTGCTGATGCTGGTTCCTGCCTTTATGCTGCTGGTCAACGGACGCAGGCAGAAACGCCGTCCGAAAGCTGTGGCATTCGCATTGGGCGGCATATTGCTGATAGGCGGCGCGTGGTTCGGCTGGCAGGGCGCAAACGGCAAAACGACCGCGCTGCACCATTTCCTGACCCTCAATCCCCCGGCCGAAGCAGGCAAATCTTCGGAACACGGAAAAATGTTTGCCGATACTGCCGCGCTGAAGGCAGCGATGGATACGGCGTTGAAAGAACATCCCGACAAACCCGTCGTTTTGGATTTTTATGCCGACTGGTGCATATCCTGTAAAGAAATGGCGGCATACACGCTCAATCAGCCGGAAGTGCATCAGGCGGTCGATATGGAACGCTTTTTCCAAATCGATGTAACCGCCAACACGCCCGAACATCAGGCGTTGTTGAAAGAATACGGTCTGTTCGGGCCACCGGGCGTGTTTGTCGTCCGCGCCGACGGCAGCCGCAGCGATCCGCTACTGGGTTTTGTCAAAGCCGACAAGTTTGTCGAATGGTATGAACAAAACCGCTGAATACCGATGTTTCAAATGCCGTCTGAAGTTCTCAGACGGCATTTTTGTCAGAAAGGAAAACGGCAATATCTGCTATACACACGGAAGCAGTCCAAAGATGTGAAAACCGTGTGTATAAGTTAGTTTTAGTATTGAAATTAAAAGATAAAAATACGATGATTAAAAAATAGGCATAAGAAAAGATAAACACAGCCGGTGTTTGCCGGTGTGTGTATCTTTTGTGGAAAAACATCTTAATGCCATGTATTTTATGGAAAATAATAACATGATTAAAAAATAGTTAATAATCAAGGTTCAGGTGGGGTAGCTGCAATCGTCAATGTCTGAAAAGAGGCAGTGCTGTTTAAGTATGGAAAGCCGGATAAAAAAACTGCCTCCGGAAACGGAGGCAGTTCGCGTGAGGATAAAACCTTACAGACCACTCAAACGGGCGGTATCGTGGGCAATCATCAGCTCTTCGTTGGTCGGAATGACCACGGCAACGGCTTTGCTGTCGGCAGTGGTAATCACGCCGGCGTTGCCGAAGCGGGCTTTCAGGTTGGCTTCTTGGTCGATGTTCAGACCGAGGAAGCCCAAGTAGCCGATCACGCGTTCGCGGATGATGTCGGAGTTTTCGCCGATGCCGCCGGTAAAGACCAGTGCGTCCAAGCCGCCTGCGGCAACCGCCATGCTGCCGATGTATTTGGCAAGGCGGTAGATAAACATATCCAAGGCCAATTTCGCGCCTTTATGCCCCTTGGCGGCTTCTTCTTCAATGGTGCGGCAGTCGTTGGACAGGCCGGAAATGCCGAGCAGGCCGGATTTTTTGTTCAGCATTTCAGTGATTTGGGCGATGGTCATATTGGCGTTTTCGGCGAGGAAGCCGAATACGGAAGGATCGATGTCGCCGCTGCGCGTACCCATTACTAGCCCTTCCAGCGGGGTCAGACCCATGCTGGTGTCGCGCGATTCGCCGTTTGCGACGGCGGTAATGGACGCGCCGTTACCCAGGTGGGCGATGACCATGCGCAGGTCTTTTTTGTCTTTGCCGAGGAAGCGTGCGGTTTCGTCGGCGACGAAGCGGTAGCTGGTACCGTGCGCGCCGTAGCGGCGCAGGCCGTATTTTTCATACAATTCTTGCGGAACGGCGTATTTGTAGGCGTGTTCCGGCATAGTCTGATGGAAGGCGGTGTCGAAAACGACGACGTTGGGCAGGCCTTTGAAGATGCTTTGCGCGGCACGCAGACCCAAGAGGTGGGCGGGGTTGTGCAGAGGAGCAAGCGGAATACATTTTTCGATGCCGGCGATGACTTCGTCGTCAACAAGGATGGATTCGCTGTACAGTTCGCCGCCGCTGACGACGCGGTGGCCGATGGCGCCGATGCGGCTGTCGAGGCCGTGGGCTTTGAGTTCTTCCATCAGGGCTTCGACTGCGCCGGTGTGGTCGGGCTTGGCAGACAGGTCGACTTTGTGTTTTTCGCCGTTTACTTTGAATGTGATGTACGCGTCGGGCAGGTTGAGTTTTTCGGCAAGGCAGCTGAGCAGGACTTCGCCGCTATTGTTATCTAAGACTGCACCTTTGAGGGACGAGCTGCCGCAGTTCAAAACCAAGATTAATTTTTGGGACATTTTCTAACTCCGGAAAGTTTCAGACGGCATGGGAGTCGGACCCGGATACTAACCGAGTCCCGTGCCGAATCCGTTTTGCTTTCCTTGACGGGAAAGTAGTGGGGCCGGCTGAAACGGTTGATGAATAAAAACGCGCTATTTTATCAAAAAACAGTTGCGGCTGCTTGGCTTAATCGGGCGTTTGCGTGAAAATGGCGGAAGTCGGGTATTTTGACGGGAAAGGGGAAATATGCGGGATGCCGGTATTTTTCAAGGTTGCGGAGAGGATTCTTTGCGTTTTTCCCGTTCAAGCTGGTACATTCGCCCTGTTTTTAGTTGATGCCGTCTGAAAAAAGGCGGGTGGGGAATTTATGCATTATTTCAGTATTCATGACCAATCGGGACAGCATATAGGCTTCTTTGTTTTGCTTGCCGACGATGAATCGGAGGCGCGGCCGCAGAGCGGACGTTTTGCCGTTAAATTGGAAGATGGGGCGGGCAACCATGTCCTTTCGCCGTTTGCCCAGACGGAAATTCCCCAATATTGGCGTGTCGTCAAAGACCGTATCGAGCTGTTTTTTGACGAAGCGGCCGTAGGGACTTTACGCAATGAGTATTTGAACGTGTCGGGGCAGACTTTTATTCTGACCGACCTGACCGGAGCGGTGTGATGGAAAGTATGTTTATTCTGGTGCCTATCAGCATTATTTTGGCATTTGTTATCGGCTGGTTTTTTTGGTGGTCGGGTAAAAACGGACAGTTTGACGACTTGGAAGGACCTGCGCACCGCATTTTGATGGATGATGATTCAACAAGTAAACTGATTGAAAAAGAGAAGGAAAACGATGGACGCTAAAAAAGGCGGTTTGGGACTGGTTAAAAGCCGCCGTTTCGCGCCTCTTTTCGCTACGCAGTTTCTCGGTGCGTTCAACGACAATGTGTTCAAAACCGCGCTGTTTGTGATGATCAGCTTTTACGGTTTGGGAAAAAACGGCGTTCTGCCTGCCGGACAGATGTTGAATTTGGGTGCATTGCTGTTTATCCTGCCGTATTTCCTGTTTTCTGCACTGTCGGGACAGTTGAGCAATAAATTCGACAAGGCTGTTTTGGCACGTTGGATTAAGGTGCTGGAAATCATCATTATGGCGGTGGCGGCATACGGGTTTTATATCCGGTCTGCCCCGCTGCTCTTGCTCTGTCTGTTTTGCATGGGCGCGCAATCGACGCTGTTCGGCCCGCTGAAATACGCCATCCTGCCCGATTATCTCGACGACAAAGAATTGATGATGGGCAACAGCCTGATTGAATCCGGTACGTTTGTCGCCATCCTGTTCGGTCAGATTTTGGGAACGGCGGTTGCCGGCGCGCCGCCTTATATTGTCGGGATACTGGTTTTGCTGGTCGCCGTCGGAGGCACGGCCGGCAGCCTGTTGATGCCGTCCGTACCCGCCAAGGCTGCCGATACCCAAATCGAGTGGAATATTGTCCGGGGTACAAAATCCCTGCTTCGTGAAACGGTGCGGTACAAACCCGTCTTTACCGCCATTATCGGCATCTCGTGGTTTTGGTTTGTCGGCGCGGTCTATACCACGCAACTGCCGACCTTTACCCAAATCCATTTGGGCGGCAACGACAATGTTTTTAACCTGATGCTTGCCCTGTTTTCCATCGGTATTGCCGCCGGTTCGGTACTGTGTGCCAAGTTCAGCAGGGAACGCCTGATGTTGGCTTGGGTAACGGTTGGTGCGTTCGGTTTGACGGTTTGCGGCCTGGTTTTGGTGTGGCTGACGCACGGTCATCGTTTTGAAGGGCTGAACGGCATTTTCTGGTTTCTGTCGCAAGGATGGGCATACCCCGTCATGCTGGTGATGATGCTGATCGGCTTTTTCGGCGGCTTCTTCTCCGTTCCGCTCTATACTTGGCTGCAAACCGCCAGCAGTGAAACTTTCCGTGCCCACGCTGTTGCCGCCAACAATATCGTTAACGGTATTTTTATGGTTTCCGCCACCGTTTTGAGTGCGCTACTGCTGTTTTTGTTTGACAGCATTTCACTGCTGTACCTGATTGTCGCCTTGGGCAATATTCCGCTGTTGGCGTATTTGGTGAAATGTGAGAAGCGGTTTTTGGGAGTTGTGCCGGTTGGGGAAAAACGTTGAATGCCGTCTGAAAAAATTGTCCCCAAAATACACAATCCGCCTGTCCAATGTTGTGAACACGCTGTGAATAAGTGGGTTTGTGCATTGAAATGAAAACAGAAAAATGCATTGCTTAAAAAATAAGCAATTTACGAAGATAGAAGAAAGACACCGATATGACGACACGCCAAATCATCCTCGATACCGAAACCACCGGCCTGTATGCCGACGGCGGCGACCGCTTGGTCGAGTTTGCCGGTCTGGAAATGGTCAACCGCCAAATGACCGACAAAAACCTGCACCTCTATGTCCATCCCGAGCGCGATATGCCCGAAGAGGCGGCACGCGTCCACGGCTTGACGATACAGGTTTTGGAAGAGAAAAACGCGCCGCCGTTTGCAGAGGTCGGCAGGCAGATTGCCGATTTTCTGCGCGGTGCGGAACTGATTATCCACAATGCCAAATTCGACGTGGGCTTCCTCAATATGGAGTTCCGCCGGATGGGGTTGCCGACTGTCGAGGAACTCGGCTGCACCGTTACCGATACCCTGGCGATGGCGCGCGAAATGTTCCCCGGGCAGAAAGCCAGCCTGGATGCCCTGTGCAACCGTTTTTCCGTCGACCGCAGCAAGCGCGTCCTGCACGGCGCATTGATCGACTGCGAACTTTTGGGCGAAGTTTATTTAGCGATGACGCGGCGGCAGTTCGACCTGATGGGGGAGGCCGAGGAGGAAGAGCCGGCAGCCAAACCTGTTGCATCTGCCGAAATGAAACTAGGTGCCAAACTGAAAGTGATTAAGGCGGATGAAGCCGAACTGGCTGCACATGAGGAATATCTCGACGGCTTGGGCGAAGCCTGTATTTGGCGTAAGGAAGCCGTGCCGTCTGAAAACGGCGGGGAAAACGCATGAAGCGCAAAAATATCGCGCTGATTCCCGCTGCGGGCATCGGGGCGCGTTTCGGTGCGGACAAACCCAAGCAATATGTCGAAATCGGAAGCAAAACCGTTTTAGAACATACGCTTGGGATTTTTGAACGGCATGAGGCCGTCGATTTGACCGTCGTTGTCGTCTCGCTCGAAGACACGTTTGCCGATAAGGTTCAGACGGCATTTCCACAGGTTCGGGTGTGGAAAAACGGCGGACAGACCCGCGCCGAAACTGTCCGCAACGGTGTGGCAAAACTGTTGGAAACCGATTTGGCGGCGGAAACCGACAATATTCTGGTACACGATGCCGCGCGTTGCTGCCTGCCGTCTGAAGCTCTGACGCGTTTGATAGAACAGGCGGGCAACGCCGCCGAAGGCGGAATTTTGGCAATTCCCGTTGCCGATACGCTCAAGCGCGCGGACGGTGGGAACATTAGTGCAACCGTCGAGCGGACGAGCCTTTGGCAGGCACAAACGCCGCAGCTTTTTCAAGCGGGTCTGCTGTACCGCGCATTGACTGCGGAAAACTTGGACGGCATTACCGATGAAGCGTCCGCCGTGGAAAAACTGGGTATGCGTCCGCTACTGATACAGGGCGACGCACGCAATTTGAAACTGACGCAGCCGCAGGACGCATACATCGTCAGGCTGCTGCTCAATGCCGTCTGAACTTCAATTCAAAACATCAGGAACACAAACGATGACGAACATCCGTATCGGACAGGGCTACGATGTCCACCAACTGACCGAAGGCAGAAAGCTGATACTTGGCGGAGTTGAAATCCCATTTGAAAAAGGGCTGCTCGGACATTCCGATGCCGACGCGCTGTTGCACGCCATTACCGACGCGCTGCTCGGTGCGGCAGGTTTGGGCGACATCGGCAGCCATTTTCCCGACACCGCCGCAGAGTTTAAAGATGCGGACAGTCGCGCCCTTTTGCGTGCGGCGTATCAAAGCGTTCAGGCGCAGGGTTGGCAGGCGGCCAATGTCGATACGACCGTGATTGCACAGAAACCCAAACTCGCGCCGCACATTCCGCAAATGCGTGCCAACATCGCCGCCGATTTGGGTATCGATATTTCGTGCGTCAACATCAAAGGCAAAACCAACGAAAAACTCGGTTATCTCGGGCGCATGGAAGGCATAGAGGCGCAGGCGGCGGTATTGCTGGTACGGATTTGAACGCGGCGGGCAGGACGTGCAAAAAAATGTTAAGATGGCGGCTGTTTGTTGATACGGTTTCCCAAAGGACAAAAATATGACGACACAAGACGAACTCAAGCGCATCGCCGCCGAAAAAGCAGTCGAATTCGTACCCGAAAATGAATATATCGGCATCGGTACCGGCTCGACCATCAACTTTTTCATCGAAGCCTTGGGTAAGAGCGGCAAAAAAATCAAAGGCGCGGTATCTACTTCCAAAAAATCCAGCGAACTGCTTGCCCAATATGATATTCCCGTCGTTTCTTTGAACGAAGTATCGGGGTTGGCGGTCTATATCGACGGTGCGGACGAAGTGAACCACGCCCTGCAAATGATTAAAGGCGGCGGCGGCGCACACCTTAACGAAAAAATCGTCGCCAGCGCGTCAGAAAAATTCGTCTGCATTGCGGACGAAAGCAAATATGTTTCACGTTTGGGCAAATTCCCTCTGCCAGTGGAAGTCGTCGAAAGCGCGCGTTCGCTCGTGTCGCGCCGCCTGCTTGCCATGGGTGGACAGCCTGAATTGCGTATCGGCTACACCACGTTTTACGGCAACCAAATCGTCGATGTCCACGGCTTGAATATCGACAAACCGCTGACGATGGAAGACGAAATCAACAAAATCACCGGCGTGCTCGAAAACGGCATATTCGCCCGCGATGCCGCCGATGTGTTGATTTTGGGGACGGAAGAGGGTGCGAAAGTCATCTATCCCTGCCAAGGGTAATCCTGACGTTAAGATGCCGTCTGAAATCCGGTTCCGATATCTTCAGACGGCATCGGCATTTGAAAAATATGCAGATTAAAAAAATCATGAAATGGCTTCCCGTCGCCCTGTCGCTTTTGGGCGCGTTGGGTTATACGGGATACGACAGCGAGCTTGTCCGTACCGGTATTGCCGTACTGAATGAATTAGGTGTAGAGGAGGGTGCGGGTAGGTATGAAACGCCCGCCCGCCAACGGGCATCGGCGAAATCCGGCCACCGCTACACAGGCACGGTGTCTAAAGTCTATGACGGCGATACCCTGCACGTTATCGACGGCGACGGCGCGAAACACAAAATCCGCATGGCGTATATCGATGCGCCGGAGATGAAGCAGGCTTACGGCACGCGTTCGCGCGACAACCTGCGCGCGGCGGCGGAAGGCAGGAAAGTCAGCGTGCGCGTGTTCGATACCGACCGCTACCAGCGCGAAGTGGCGCAGGTTTCTGTCGGCAAAACCGATTTGAACCTGATGCAGGTGCAGGACGGGGCGGCGTGGCATTATAAAAGTTATGCTAAAGAACAGCAGGATAAGGCAGATTTTGCCGACTATGCCGATGCTCAAATTCAGGCGGAAAGGGAACGCAAAGGATTGTGGAAAGCTAAAAATCCGCAAGCGCCGTGGGCGTACCGCCGGGCAGGCAGGAGCGGCGGGGGCAATAAGGATTGGATGGATTCCGTGGGCGAATGGTTGGGCATTTGGTAAAGACACCGCATGGCTTTGAACGGCAAATGCCGTCTGAAAACCGCGCGCCCTGCATTTTTGCGGAAACGCGCAACCGCCGTCTACCGCGATAAAAAAGTTCAGGCGGCGGTTTTTACGGTAAAATAGCGGATTATTTTGCAACGGCGGCAATTCCGCCGGTTTTTGATACGGACACTATATGGATTTTCGTTTTGACATTATTTACGAATACCGCTGGATGTTCCTTTACGGCGCACTGACGACACTGGGGCTGACGGTCGTGGCGACCTCGGGCGGTTCGGTATTGGGGTTGCTTTTGGCATTGGCACGCCTAATTCACTTGGAAAAAGCCGGTGCGCCGATGCGTGCTCTGGCATGGGTGCTGCGTAAGTTTTCCCTGTTGTACGTTACCTTGTTCCGCGGCACGCCGCTGTTTGTGCAGATTGTGATTTGGGCGTATGTGTGGTTTCTGTTTTTCGTCAATTCTTCAGACGGCATTTTGGTCAGCGGCAAGGCGGCAGTCGAGCTGCGTCGGGGATATGGGCCGCTGATTGCCGGTTCTTTGGCACTGATCGCCAACTCGGGGGCGTATATCTGTGAGATTTTCCGCGCGGGCATCCAGTCTATAGACAAAGGGCAGATGGAGGCGGCGCGTTCTTTGGGTATGACTTATCCGCAGGCGATGCGCTATGTGATCCTGCCGCAGGCATTGCGCCGTATGCTGCCGCCTTTGGCAAGCGAGTTCATCACGCTCTTGAAAGACAGCTCGCTGCTGTCGGTCATTGCCGTGCCGGAGTTGTCCTATGTTCAGAAAACGATTACGGGCCGGTACTCGGTTTATGAAGAACCGCTTTATGCCGTCGCCCTGATTTATCTTCTGATGACGACTTTCTTGGGTTGGATATTCCTGCGTTTGGAAAAACGTTACAATCCGCAACACCGCTGATTGGAGCCATATCAACAAAAAGCTGCCCGGGTATTCATTTGGGGCAGCTTTTTTGTAGCAAATTTATAGTGGATTAACAAAAACCAGTACGGTGTTGCCTCGCCTTAGCTCAAAGAGAACGATTCTCTAAGGTGCTGAAGCACCAAGTGAATCGGTTCCGTACTATCTGTACTGTCTGCGGCTTCGTCGCCTTGTCCTGATTTTTGTTAATCCACTATAAATTCAAAGAGAAAACGCCCTATGCCGTCTGAAAGTCTTTCAGACGGCATCTGTCAGCCTCACGCAAGAGGGAATCCCATCTGTTTGGTTTCAATTTTTTTGGGTGATGTATGAGCCGTCATTCCCGCGCAGGCGGGAATCCTGTCCGTTCGGTTTCCGTTGTTTTTGAGTTTCGGTTTTTCCGATAAATTTCTGCGGTTTCCGGTTCCGGATTCCCGCTTTCGCGGGAATGACGAATCCATCCATACGGAAACCTGCACTACGTCATTCCTATGAACCTACATCCCGTCATTCCCACGAAAGTGGGAATCCAGAACGTAAAATCTGAAGAAACCGTTTTATCCGATAAGTTTCCGCACTGACAGACCTAGATTCCCGCCTGCGCGGGAACGACGGCGGCGGCGTTTCAGTTATTTCCGATAAATTCCTGTGGCTTTGGGTTTCCGGATTCTCGCTTTCGCGGGGATGACGGCGGCGGCGTTTCAGTTATTTCCGATAAATTCCCGTGGCTTTGGGTTTCCGGATTCCCGTTTTCGCGGGAATGACGGCGGAGAAGTTTCAGTTTTTCCGATAAATTCCCGTGGCTTTGGATTCCCGCTTTCGCGGGAATGACGGCGGATGGTTTCTGTTTTTTTTGATAACTTCCCGTGATTTTGGATTCTTACAAAACAATTTATCGGAGATGATGAAAAAAGTGGGCTTGAGGGGGTCGGTCTGTCTGCAAAATGCCGTCTGAAGGCTGTTGGTGCGTTCAGACGGCATTGTTGTTATTTGATTTTGAAGTGCAGCCAGGCGACGTGCCCCTGTTTGAGGTAGCGGAAGGTTTCATTGAGGTTGCCGACGGGCGGCGGATGGTCGCCGACGATGATGACTTCCACGCCTTTCATTTCGGGCCGTCGGATTAAATCCGCCAGTTGGTCAAAAAATTGGGTGTGCAGGCTGAAATTGCGGCAGAGGTCGGTTTCGGCGGGCAGGCCGTATTCGGTGCATTTGAGCCTGTGGTTGAAAATGTCGGATTCGGGATAGTCGGCGTGGCTGGTCAGCGTCATCCAGTAAAACAGTCCCTTGTCGTGTTTTTTGAAAAATGTCGACACTTCGCCGAACAGCTCGCTGTCGCACACGCCGCTGAAAATGGCGCAGGTTTTTTTACCGATCAGGTTTTCGGCGGTTTTGATTTCTTGAAAGCCCGCCCTCGGATACCAGCTGAAGCGGTCGTAAAGCGAACTGCCCGCGCCGTGCATCGCAAAGGTGGCGTAACCTTCTTGTTTCAAACGGTTGGGGAGGCAGCGGGCAAATTTTTCGTCGGGCGCGCGGCGCAGTGCAAATCCGCGCAAACCGCCGTAGGCGCACAGTTCGCGCATTTCGCCTTCGACCATCGCGCCGATAAAGGGAAAACTGCCGCTTTCCCAAACCGAAAAACGGTCTTTTTGCGCCAGCAGTTTGGCAAAAGTGGCGTTTTGAAGTTCGGGATTGGCCGGCAGCCCCCAAGATTCGGCGACGATAAAGAGGATTTTTTGAGATTTCGGCTCGTTCAGATGCGTGGCGGCACGCTGCTGATTGCCCAAGGGGAGGAAGACGGGATCGACCAGGCCGGCGGTAATAAAGTCGGCATTCTGGCTGACGGTGTAGAGCATCGCCTGACTTTTGGCGTAATAGAAGTTGTTTGCGCCGAAGATATTGGCCATCCGCCCCCGGTCGTAGTAACTCAAATGGCCGGTGAAATAGCCGGCTGCCGCCACAACGGCGGCACAGGCGGCAATGTGTCGGAAGTCGGTTTTGGCGGCGGCTTTCTGCAACACAAACGGCATTGCCAGCATATACAGCAGCAACAGCCCGGTCATTATCTGATAAGGGGCGGGGGCGGTCAGGATGAAGGGGACGAGGTTGATGGCACCGATGAGGTCCATAAAAGGGAAAAGCTGGATCACCATCATCAGCCCGTCAAACAAAACCGCCAGCCAAAACGCCAATACGCCGGCAATTTTGACGAAACGCCAAGGCAGGGCGATCAGCAGCGCGGCGGGAAGGTAGTCCAAATTGACAATCGGGCGGGCGGTGGCGGTCAGCAGTGCCAAAACCCAAAACACCGCATTGGGGGCCAGCAGTATCAGCAGGGACAGCAGCAGCCGTTTCGGCAGGAATGGCGGTAGCGTCCATTGTTTGGAGAGCAGGGCGTGAATATTCATCGTATTTCCTTTTCGGTTGAAACTTCGCCACTCGGACATCTGTCCTTCGGGGCGGCAGGATCAGACTTTATTTGGGAGGCGCAACCCCTTCCAAATCAGGGCAACACATAGGGCGGTGCTTTATATGTCGTCCTGTGTGTTGAAACATCTGCATTTCTTTCTGAAACAGGGGTATTTAAAACAGAGAATCGAATGACAGACCGATGCCGTCCGGGCGCGAAAATGCGGCACGGTGCGGCAGGGGGCGCGCGCGTGTTGGGGAAAGGAAAACAGGGAAAGGGGGCGGGCTGAAACCCTGCCTGAAGAAAAGGCGGGTTTGAGTGGCGGGAAAAGGGGAATGCGCCGCGCGGAAAGTGCGTGCGTCGGCAGGAAGGGGGTTATAATTTTTTGCTTGCTTGCTTGCTTGCTTGCTTGCTTGGCGTTTGTCTGTTTCGCATTTTGGGAAGGGCGGCGGATACGGTGTATCGCGCCGCTTTTTTCAGATTCGGATGAGGATGATCCGCCGGTTGATTGCGGGGCTGTTGTCCGCAATCGGGCGGTGCGGTTTTACATTACGTCCAACACATCGATGCCCAGCAAATCCAAGCCTTGTTTCAGCGTGTCGCCGGTGAGTTTTGCCAGTTGCAGGCGGCTGTTGCGGCTTGCGCCTTCTGATTTCAAAATCGGGCAGGCTTCGTAGAAGCGGCTGAACAAGGTAGCGATTTGATAGAGGTAGGCAGCGAGGTAGTGCGGATACGCAGTATCTGCCACGCTTTGCAGTACGTCTTCAAATTTCAGCAGCTCGGCGGCCAGTTGTTTTTCCAAAGGTTCGGTCAAAACGGTTGGCGCGGTTGCGTCCCATTCGCCGGCTTTGCGGAATACGCTTTGCACGCGGGTGTAGGCGTATTGCAGGTAAGGAGCAGTATTGCCTTCAAACGAGAGCATGGCGTCCCAGTCGAACACATAATCGCTGGTGCGGTTTTTGCTCAAATCGGCGTATTTGACCGCGCCGATGCCGACGGTTTTGCCGATTTTCGCAGCTTCGTCTGCGCCCAATTCGGGATTTTTTTCTTTCACCAAAGCGGTGGCGCGCTCGACGGCTTCGGTCAGCAAATCGACCAGTTTCACGGTGTCGCCGCTGCGCGTTTTGAATGGTTTGCCGTCTTTGCCCATCATCGTGCCGAAACCGACAAATGCCGCGCCGACGTTTTCCGGCAGATAGCCTGCTTTGCGGGAAGTGGTAAAGAGTTGCTCGAAGTGCAGGGCTTGGCGGTGGTCGACGACGTACAGCAGGCGGTCGGCTTTCAGACGGCCTATGCGGTAGCGCAGGCACGCCAAATCGGTGGAAGCATAAAGGAAGCCGCCGCCTTGTTTTTGCACGATAAACGCAGCGGGTTCGCCTTCTTTGTTTTTAAACTCGTCCAAGAACACGACTTTCGCGCCGTCGTCTTCGACCGCCAGACCTTTTTGAACCAAATCATCGACTACGGGCTGCAAATCGTCGTTGTATTTCGATTCGCCCGCCACGTCTTCAGGGCGCAGCTTCAAACCCAGCGTGTCGTAAACGGCTTGGGCGTGCGAGAGCGAAATATCGACAAACTGTTTCCACAATGCCAATACGGTTTCATCGCCGCCTTGCAGCTTCACAACGTATTCGCGCGCGGTGTCGGCAAAGGCGGGATCTTCGTCAAAGCGCACTTTGGCGGCGCGGTAAAACTGCTCCAAGTCCGCCAGCTCGAACGCGGCATTGTCTTTCTGCTGCTCGACCAAATAAGCGACCAACATACCGAACTGCGTACCCCAGTCGCCGACGTGGTTTTGGCGGATGACGGTGTTGCCCATAAATGCCAACACGCGCGAAATGCTGTCGCCGATGATGCTGGAACGCAAGTGGCCGACGTGCATTTCCTTCGCCAGATTAGGCGAAGAATAGTCGATAACGACGGTTTGCGGTTTGTCGGTTTTTGCTATGCCGAAACGCGCGTCGCTCAAGGTCGTCTGAATGTTTTGGGCGAGGAATTCAGGACGCAGGCGCAGGTTGATAAAGCCGGGGCCGGCGACTTCTGCGCTTTCAATCACGGCGTTGCCCGCCAATGTTTCGGCCACTTTTTGCGCCAATTCGCGCGGATTTTGTTTGGCTTTTTTCGCCGCACCCATCACGCCGTTGATTTGGAAATCGCCGTGTTCGGCATTTTTGGTTGGCTGCAAGACAACGGGGCTGTCGGCGATGCCTGCGGCGGCAAAGGCGGCGGCGGCTTCGTGTTCGACGGTTTGGTGTAGGTTCATGAAGTTCGGTCTCTCGGTTAAATTCAAATCAGGCGGTATTTTAAAAGATTTTATGCGGCGGAAACAGGAATTGTGCGCTTTTTCTGCCGGTTTACGGCGTTCCTGGCTCGGGTACGCCGAACACTTGGCGCAGGTAGGCGAGGAAGGTGCTGTTGTTGGTCATGGTTTTGCCCGGAGAGTCGGACAGCTTGGCGACGGACTGCCCGTTGCATTCGACCAGTTTCAAGACGATGTTCAAGGGCGTATGCCCCATATCGTTGGTGAGGTTGGTGCCGATGCCGAAGCCGGTTTTGAAGCGACCTTTGAAATATTGGTGCAATGCCCAAGAGCGTTCGATGTCCAGCCCGTCGGAGAAGGTCAGCATTTTGGTGCGGCTGTCGATTTTGAGCTTTTGATAGTGGGCGTAGGCTTTGTCGCCCCAAACGTAAGGGTCGCCGCTGTCGTGGCGCAGCCCGTCGAAGAGTTTGGCAAAATAGAGGTCGAAATCGCGCAGGAAGGCATCCATACCGACAACGTCGGTCAGGGCAACGCCCAAATCGCCCCGGTATTCGTGCACCCAGCTTTCGAGCGCGGCCTTTTGGAAATTCCGCAGGCGCACATCGAGGGCTTGGAAGGCTTGGAGGAATTCGTGCGCCATGGTGCCGATGGGCGTGATGCCGAGTTTTTTGGCGAGGTAAACGTTGCTGGTGCCGCGTACGATGCCGGGGGCGGCTTCAAGCAGGGTGCGTATGACGTGTTCCTGCCATGGGAGGTTGTAGCGGCGGCGTGTGCCGAAGTCGGAAATCAGGAAGGGCGGATCGTCCGGATTCTGTGTGGCGGCTATTTCTTTCAGACGCGCGGCTTTGGCTTGAAGCCGGCGTTCGCCTTCTTCGATAACAGCGGGGGTTTCGAGGCGGCGGAAGTAAAGTTCGTTGACAATGGCGAGGATGAAGATTTCAAAAAACATCGCCTGTATCATCGGGCCTTCGATGCGGATGTTCAGACGGCCTTCGGCATCGGGGCTGACTTGTACGAAGCGGCGTTGGAGCTGGAAGAGTTCGAGATAATCGACAAAGTCGCTTTTGATGAAGCGCAGGGAGCGCAGATAGCCGAGTTCGTCGTGGGTGAAGCGCAGGCGGCAGAGTGCGTCGAGTTCGGCTTCCAAGTCTTCCCTGATGTCGGCAAGCGGATAGACGGTCGAGGCGTTGCGGCAGCGGAATTCGTAAAGGCTGTGCGTCTGCGGAAACTGGTGCAGGACTACTTGCAGCATAGTGAATTTGTAGAGGTCGGTGTCGAGCAGCGAATGTATGATGCCGGTCATATGGCGTGTCTCCAGATTTCTGTTGGCGGCTTGGGGCGTATTAGAACACATCGCGCCCGCCCCGTGTGCCGAAAATGCCGTCTGAAGGTCTTTCAGACGGCATGGTTTCAGGGTTTTTTCCTTACGGCCGCATTGAGCAGGCAGCCTAAGGCAAAGCAGGTTAAAGAGGGAATAATCCAACCCAGTCCTATGCTGTATAGGGGAAGGGCTTTGTCGATGGCTTTTGCTGCCGTTTCGCTGAAACCGAAGGCGGTTTTGTAGGCATCGAGCAGGCCGACCGCCAGTGCGGGCATCATGGTGCAGAAATAGACGATGCGGCTGCTGCCGAACAGCCTGTCGGTCAGGGTCAGCAGGATGAGTACGATGGTCAGCGGATAAAGCAGCATGAGCATGGGGACGGAAATCTGAAGGATGGCGGACAGCCCCTTGTTTGCCAAGACGATGGAAACCAGCGTATTGATGATGACGAAGGTTTTATAGGAAATACCCGGACAGAGGCGGTTGAAGTATTCGGCACACGAAGTAACCAGGCCGACCGCCGTGGTCAGGCAGGCCAGCAGTACGATAACGCCCAGCAGCAGGTTGCCGCCCAGTCCGAAATAGTATTGTGCCGATTTCGACAATACCAGCGCGCCGTTTTCCTGCAAACCGATTCCCGCCACACTGGTCGCCCCCATATAGCCTATCAGCAGGTAAACCGCAGCAAGGCAGCCTGCAGCCATCAGGCCTGATATGGCGGTGGTTTTCAGCAGGTCCGAACGGTTGTCGACACCCATGGCGCGGACAGCGTCGATAATGATAATGGCAAATACGAGCGAGGCGAGGGCGTCCATCGTGCCGTAGCCTTCCAAAATGCCTTTAATCATCGGGCGGCCGGCAAAATCGCCTTGTGCGGCAAGCGGTGCGCCGATGGGGTTGAGTGCGGCATAACCGACCAATACGGCGATGGTCAGCAGGAGTGCGGGCGTCAGGATTTTTCCGATGCGGTCAACCAATTTGCCCGGAGACATCGAAAGCCAGTAGGCCAGGCCGAAAAAAAGCAGGCTGAATACTGCCTGAGCCATATTCGGGGGAAGGTTGCCGATCAGCGGTAAAACGCCGATTTCAAAGGAAACCGTCGCCGTCCGGGGCAGGGCGAACAGCGGGCCGATGGCAAGGTAGAGGGAGGCGGCAAACGCTATGCCGTACCAGGGGGCGACACGCGAGGCGAGTGCTTCGACATCACGGGAACCCGAGTAGCCGATGGCGATTACGCCCAATAGCGGCAGGCCTGCGCCGGTCAATAGGAAGCCAGGCATGGAAATCAGCCAGTTTTCGCCTGCCTGCTGACCGAGATAGGCGGGATAAATCAGGTTGCCCGCACCGAAAAACAGGGCAAACAGCATCAGTCCGACCGCCCATAATGAGGCTTGGTTTTGTTTGCTTGTCATCATGTTCCTTTTTAAATAGGTCAATCCGGTGTTTCTGTCCCGGTCGTGCCGTCTGAATGCGCCCCTTCATGATTGAGGCTGATTCGGATTTCTCCGAAACCGTCTTCCTGCACGATTCCGACCAATCCTTCTTTGGCAAGCTCCAACAGTGCGATGAAGTTGACGACCACGTAAGCCGCGCTCTGTTCGGGATTGAACAGGTCGTGAAACCTGCATATCCTGTGTTCGTTCAAACGGCGCAGGATTGCCGTCATTTGCGCTCGGACGGAGATGGTTTCTTTGATTACTTCGTGGCTGCGTGTGTGTTTTGCCCGCGATAAAATCCCCAACCATGCCTGCGTCAAATCGGCGATGTAAACCTCGGGCAGCTTCGTCTCGACTGCAATTTCCAGCGGCAGGTAAGCCCACGCGAAATCCCGTCCGGCTCGGGGCAGCACGTCCAAACCCTGCGCCGCCAGCTTCATTTGCTCGTAGGCAAGCAGGCGGCGCACCAACTCGGCACGCGGGTCGGCTTCTTCGTCTTCGACGGCTTCGGTACGCGGCAGCAGCAGGCGCGATTTGATTTCAATCAGCATTGCCGCCATCAAAAGATATTCTGCCGCCAAATCAAACTGATAGGCTTCCATTTGGGCAATATAGTGCAGATACTGTTCGGTAATCTTCACCATCGGAATATCCAGTACGTCGATATTCTGTTTGCGGATAAGGTAGAGCAGCAGATCCAAAGGGCCTTGAAAACTGCCCAATACGACTTTCAGCGCGTCGGGCGGGATAAACAAATCCTGGGGCAAATCGGTAACGGGTTGGCCGAATACCCATGCGACAGTGTGCTCAGATGGTGCGGATGGGGCAGGGATGGGCGGCATGGCGTGAATCGGTAAGTGGATTTTAATATAAGTTTACAAAAGAAAACAATCTGCCGGCATTCACGCATAATGTGGTCGGGCAGATGTTCAGACGGCATTATAACGGCTTTTAAATGCAAATGTTTTGAAAAGGAGTAGATTGCGAATACG
This sequence comes from Neisseria maigaei, assembly GCF_958267405.1. NCBI lineage: Bacteria > Pseudomonadati > Pseudomonadota > Betaproteobacteria > Neisseriales > Neisseriaceae > Neisseria > Neisseria maigaei. The sequence goes on from NZ_CATQFT010000060.1 coordinate 66,868, forward strand.
GTTTTAGGCGTGCCGATGTTGGTTTTTCTGAACCGACAGCTTGATTGCCGCCTTCAGGTAGTCGGCCACCAAACCGGGATGCCGGTTCAGATAGCCTATGGATTCTTTTTTTCAAATCCTTGAAACGTTCATCGTAGCGTTTGTCTTTCGCGAATTCGATGATGCGCCCTATATTTTGACGGCACTCTTGCTAAAACCTCTTAATTAATATAAATGTCTGAATTTTAAGTTTCTTGAGACAATATAATCAGTACTGGCTCTATCTATATAACCAGTAGCTTCTTTTACTTCAATATTATCTACATTACCGTATATTACAGGTAGCGACCCATAAATGATAAATTTATTCCCCAAAATTTTTTTACTAATTGATATATCATCTTCCATAAGTAATTCAGCGTAATTTTTAGCTATTACTTGAAATCTAAACAATATTTTTCCTGCGTAAATTCTCGCATATGTGGGAGAGTTTATACCATAATCTTTATATAGATGAACAATAGAAATACATTGTTCATCTATGCAATAATAAGCTACTTTTTGTTGGTCAAGATAACGGCAATATATGTAATACATACTGCAAAGTATCACCACTAATAATGTAAAACTTGTTCTTAGGATACATATTTTGCGATAACGTATCTTATGGTATATACCATATACTACAAGAAATATCGGAATAAGCATTAGTAATAAAAATGAAAAAATAACTAAATTATTAACGAATTCCATTAAATAGCTCTCCGATACTTGGTATATTATTTTATGTTATTTTTTATCCGTATCCTTTGTTGTCCTAAATCATAACCATAGTTTGTTCAAATGCCGTCTGAATCCTGTTTCAGACGGCATTGCTTATTTTTTGCCTGCGATGTGTTCCACCGCCGCCTGTGCGCAATATAGCCCGAACGAAGCGGTAACGAGCATGCTTGCACCGTAGCCCGCGCACGACAACCCCTGTGGCGCGGCATCGGCAGAACATGCCGCGCCCGATTGCGGCGGCGTGATGTTTTCGGTTGAGAACACGCAAGGTACGCGCATTTTTGCTTTCGTATCGCGGCTGAACCCGTAGCGTTTACGCAGTGTGTAGCGCAGGTTGGCAAGCAGCGGGTCGTGGGTTACGCGGCTTAAATCGGCGGTTTGGATCAGGGCGGGATTTTTCTGCCCGCCCGCTCCGCCGCTGACGATGAAAGGCTGTCGGTTTTCTACAAAATAAGCCGCCATTGCCGCTTTGACGCGGACTTGGTCAATCGCGTCGATGACGAAATCAAAACCTTTTCCGAAGTATTCCGGCAAATTGTCTTCGGTAACGAAATCTTCAATTTCAAATACTTCGCATTGCGGATTGATTTGTGTAATGCGTTCGCGCAAGGCGGTAACTTTCGCCTTGCCGAAGTCGCCGGTCAGGGCGTGCAGCTGGCGGTTGACATTCGATTCGGCAACATTGTCCAAATCAATCAAAGTCAAACGTCCGATGCCCGTCCGCGCCAAAGCCTCGACCGCCCAAGAGCCGACTCCGCCCACGCCGACCACGCAGACGTGTGCCTGTGAAAAGTGCGCCAAGGCAGAGTCTCCGTAGAGTCTGGCGATGCCGCCGAAGCGTCGTGAAGAGGTCAAAGCGTTGTCGGACATGGTCGAATCCTGCAAGATTGCGTCAAATCAAAAAAGTGAACGAAAGCCGGCAAAAAATGCCTGACTGCACGAAAGCGGCATATTATACTGGAAAGCAGTCAGGCTGTTCGGCTGTTGTATAAAGCCCGACGGCGGGTCTATAATGAAACGGCGCAAACTGTCCCTGCGCCCATCCGACAAGACGGCACCGCGAGGCGGTGCAAAAGGAGAATATGATATGTACAAACATCTGGTTGTTGCCGTTGACGGCAGTGAAACGTCCATCAATGCCCTGAAACACGCCGCCGAGCTTGCCGGGGTCAACGGTGCGCGTCTGACTTTGGTACACGTTGCCAATCCTGCCGAATATATGGCGCTTGCCCCCGAATTCCTGCAACACGAAAGCTACGAAGCCGCCGCCGTCGCGCAAGGCAACGAGGTTTTGGATGCCGCCGAGCGCACCGCCCGGGAACTGGGTGTGGAAAATACCGTCAAACACCTGCTGGTTGCCAATAAGGGCGCGCGCGAAATGGCGCAGGATTTGGTCGATTATGCCGATGAAAACGGTGCCGACCTGCTGGTGTTGGGCACGCACGGGCGCACCGGGCTGATGCACCTTTTGATGGGCAGTTTCGCCGAAACCGTCATGCGCCAAAGCCATCTGCCGCTTTTGATTATCCGCAGCAAAGCCGAAGAGGTGTAGAAATTTTCAGTTTGAAGGCCTTAAATGTGATTTTTCATATTTAAGGCTTTTTAATTTATCTGTTTTTAACGGGAGGGCAGTATGCCTGATTACATCCGCACCTCACGCGCCGCCGACAGCCTGCGCGATATCAAAATCACCCCTCATTTCCTGCCGCATACGGACGGTTCGTGCCTTATTGAATGCGGCAACACCAAAGTCATCTGCACAGCCTCCATAGACGAAAACGTCCCACCGTTTTTGCGCGGTAAAAACCAAGGCTGGGTAACGGCAGAATACGGGATGCTGCCTGCGTCCACCGCTTCGCGGATGCGCCGCGAAGCTTCGGCGGGCAAACAGTCGGGACGCACACAAGAAATCCAACGTTTGATCGGGCGTTCGCTGCGCGCGGTTGTGGATATGGAAAAACTCGGCGAACGCCAAATTTTGATTGACTGCGACGTGATTCAGGCAGACGGCGGCACGCGCACGGCTTCGATTACCGGTGCGTTTGTCGCGTTGCAAATCGCCGTCGGCAAACTGGTTTCAGACGGCATATTGAGTGAAAACCCCATCCGTGAAGCCGTTGCCGCCGTATCAGCAGGCGTAGTGAACGGCGTGCCGCTTTTGGATTTGGATTATCCCGAAGACTCCGGCTGCGACAGTGATGTGAACATCGTCATGACCGCTTCGGGCAAAATCATCGAAATACAGGGGACGGCGGAAGGCGCACCGTTCAGTTTGGACGAGTTGGGCAAACTGGTTGCACTGGCGCAAAAAGGCATAGGCGAACTGCTGCGTTATCAGCAAAATGCGTTGTCCGCCGCCTGATTGTCGTCCGGATGCCGTCTGAAAACCGTTCAGACGGCATTTTGTCAAAAATCTGAAAGAACAGGTTTTTTGCTGACCGCTATCAAACGGCAGGCGGGAAAGCGCAGTCCGTTCTTGAACTTCATGTAAAAAATAGTAATAATAGCCGCTTTTCCAGCAAACTATGCTGCCCGACCAATCCCACACAAGAAAGCACGAAATATGGCGTTAATCGTACACAAATACGGCGGCACATCGGTAGGCTCGCCCGAACGCATTAAAAACGTGGCCAAACGTGTCGCCAAAGCCCGCGCCGAAGGACACGATATCGTTGTTGTCGTGTCCGCGATGAGCGGCGAAACCAACCGCCTGGTCGCGTTGGCGCACGAAATGCAGGAGCACCCCGATCCGCGTGAGTTGGACGTTGTCCTCTCCACCGGCGAACAAGTAACCATCGGCCTTTTGGCAATGGCGTTGAAAAATATCGGCGTGGATGCCAAAAGCTACACAGGCTGGCAGGTCGCCCTCAAAACCGATACCGCCCACACCAAAGCCCGCATCGAAAGCATCGACGATGAAAAAATGCGCGCCGACCTCGCCGATGGCAAAGTCGTCATCGTTGCCGGCTTCCAAGGCATCAGCAGCGAAGGCGATATTTCCACGCTCGGACGCGGCGGTTCGGACACTTCCGCCGTCGCGCTCGCCGCCGCGCTCAAAGCCGACGAGTGCCAAATCTATACCGACGTGGACGGCGTTTATACCACCGACCCCCGCGTCGTACCCGAGGCGCGCCGTATGGATACGGTAACGTTTGAAGAAATGATTGAGCTGGCAAGCCTCGGCTCGAAAGTTTTGCAAATCCGTTCAGTAGAATTTGCCGGAAAATACAAAGTGCGCCTGCGCGTACTGAGCAGCCTGCAAGACGGCGGCAACGGCACTTTAATCACATTTGAAGAGGACGACAATATGGAAAAAGCCGCCGTAACCGGTATCGCATTCGATAAAAACCAAGCCCGCATCAACGTGCGCGGCGTACCCGACAAACCCGGTGTCGCCTATCAGATTTTGGGCGCGGTCGCCGATGCCAACATCGAAGTCGATATGATTATCCAAAATGTCGGCAGCGAAGGCACGACCGATTTTTCTTTTACCGTACCGCGCGGCGATTACAAACAGACTTTGGAAATCCTGTCCGAACGCCAAGACAGCATCGGCGCGGCTTCCATCGACGGCGACGACATCGTGTGCAAAGTCTCCGCAGTCGGTTTGGGTATGCGTTCGCACGTCGGCGTAGCCGCCAAAATCTTCCGCACGCTCGCCGAAGAGGGCATCAACATCCAAATGATTTCAACCTCCGAAATCAAAGTTTCCGTATTGATTGATGAAAAATACATGGAACTGGCGACCAGGGTATTGCATAAAGCCTTTGATTTGGGTTGATGTTTTACGGTTTGAAACGGACAACGGCACTGCCTTTATCGGGCAGTGCCGTTTTGTCTGCCGCCCGAACGTTCGGACGGCATATTTTTGTTCCGCCGGACGGAGAAAACCCTTTCTGCCTTTAAAATTTGTAGCTCATCGTGATTAAAGATGTTTCAATCGGTAAAAATTTGAGGCCGTCTTATATAATTAGAATAAGCCCTTGCTTTACTAATTGTTTTAAGCGTTAAGCGGTAAGTGGCAGGGGCAAAAGGATAATGGCAGGGCAGTGCGGCTTTATGGTCTGAACGGGGCGTATGCCCATTCCCCGGGTTTTAAATCCAAATCAAACAGTTTCAGTCTGCCGCTGGCTACCCTGACCAGTCGCAGGCAGGGGTATCCGGCTTTGGCGGTCATTCGCCGGACTTGGCGGTTTTTGCCCTCGGAAATGGTAATTTCAATCCAAAAATCGGGAACGGTTTTGCGGACGCGTATCGGCGGAACGCGCTCCCACAAACACTCGGCTTCGCCGGGATTTAAAACGCGGACGAGGGCGGGGCGGGCAGTGAAATCGCCCAAGTCCACACCTTTTCGCAGAATATCCAAACGGCTTTCGTCGGGCGAGCCTTCCAGTTGCGCCCAGTAGGTTTTGGGCTGTTTGAATTTGGGGTCGGTAATTTTTGCCTGAAGTCTGCCGTCGTCGGTCAGCAGAAGCAGCCCTTCGCTGTCGGTGTCGAGCCGTCCGGCGGGGTAGAAGCTGGGCAGATCGATGAAGTCTTTGAGGCTTTTGTGTTTTTCGTGCGGTGAAAATTGGCAGATAACGCCATAGGGTTTGTTGAAGGCGATGAGGTTTTTCATGGTTTGTTTACCGGCATTTCATTAAGGGTTGCAAATCCGCCTTTCGGGGCGGCGGCAACAGAGGGGCGGAAAGGGGCAACACACTGACTGTGCCGTATGGTTATTTTTGTGCGGAGAAAACATGGTTTGCCGACGGACGAACCTGTCCGATATGGCAGCCGTTTGGCTTGCGGGGCGGGGTTTCAGCATAAAATGCCGTCTGAAGCGGCGTTCAGACGGCATTTGTTTCAAGCAGGCTTAACAGCAGCGTCCGCCGTTTGCGCCGCAGCGGCGTTTGCGGCAATAGTCTTGAAATTGCAGCTTGGTCATTACGGGGGCGTTGGGATTATGTTTGCGCTGCTGTGCAACGTAGTTTTCATAATCGGGCACGCCTGCCATCAAGTTTGCCGTCAGCTTGATGGTTTTCCACCAAGACGCGAGCTTATGCTTCACTTTGTGCCTCCGGCTGTTTGCCGTCGCGGTACACCGCCGGGATTTCTTTGGCGGTCGGCCAGCCGACTTTGCGTGCTTTGAGGGCGGTACGCACGCCGTAGATGGCAACGATGACGACGACTAAGAGGAACAATGCGGTCAGACCGGCATTAATCTTGTCGTTGAAGATGATTTGCGCCATTTCGCCGATGTCTTTGGCCGGTGCGAGGACTTCGTTTTTAGCCAATGCGTCGCTGTATTTGCCTGCGTGGGCAAGGAAGCTGACGCGCGGGTCGCTGTGGAACAGTTTTTGCAGGCCGGCGTAGCAGGTTACGAACAGTACGCCGACGGCGGGAACGAGCGCCACCCAGACATAACGGTCGCGTTTCATCTTAATCAGTACAACGGCGCACATAATTAAGGCCACACCCGCCAGCATTTGGTTGGCGATGCCGAACAACGGCCAGAGCGAGTTGATGCCGCCCAGCGGGTCGGTTACGCCGGTGTAGAGGAAGTAGCCCCACAATGCCACGGCGAAGAAGGTCGCAATCAGGTTGGCGGGGATGGAGTCGGTGTTGCCGAAAGGTTTGTAGAAGATGCTGCCCAAGTCTTGAATCATAAAACGTGCGACGCGCGTACCGGCATCGACGGCGGTCAGGATGAACAAGGCTTCAAACAACAGGGCGAAGTGATACCAAAACGCCATCATCGCCTCGCCCGGAATCAGGCGGCTCATAATGTGCGCCATACCGACTGCGAGGGTAGGTGCACCGCCTGCACGGGAAAGGATGGTGTTTTCGCCCACTTCCTTAGCGGTGTGCAACAGGGTTGCGGCATCGACAGGGAAGTTCAGTTTGGTGGTAATCACTTCGGCGGCGGTGTTGGCATCCGTACCGATCAGGGCGGCGGGGCTGTTCATCGCGAAGTACACGCCGGGATCGAGCGAAGCGGCGGCGGCAAGTGCCATAATCGCCACGAAACTTTCCATCAACATACCGCCGTAACCGATCATACGGACGTGGGTTTCGTTTTCCAGCATTTTCGGCGTGGTGCCGGAGGAAATCAGCGCGTGGAAGCCCGAAACCGCACCGCAGGCAATGGTAATGAACAAGAACGGGAACAATGCGCCTGAGAATACCGGGCCGGAACCGTCGATAAAGTGGGTAACCGCAGGCATTTGCAAAGCGGGATTGACGATGACGATGCCCAAAGCCAAAGCCGCAATCGTACCGATTTTCAGGAAGGTGGAGAGATAGTCGCGCGGAGTGAGCAGTAACCATACGGGCAATACGGAGGCGACAAAGCCGTAAATCATAATCGCCCAAGTGAGCTGGATGCCGTCAAGGTCGAACCAATGCCCAAAGGAACTTTTCGCCACATCTTCGCCGTAAACCACCGCCAACATCAGCAAAATAAAGCCGACGATGGAAATCTCGCCGATTTTGCCCGGACGGATATAACGCGTGTAAATACCCATAAACAGCGCAATCGGCATAGTTGCTGCAATGGTAAACGTACCCCAAGGGCTGTGAACCAATGCTTTTACGACAATCAACGCCAACACAGCCATAATGATGACCATAATCATCAAAATACCGATGGAGGCAATCACGCCGGGGACAGTGCCGAGTTCCTGTTTCACAATATCGCCCAAAGACTTACCGTCGCGGCGCATAGAGACGAACAAGACCATCATATCCTGTACCGCACCGGCAAATACCACGCCGAAGATAATCCACAAAGTACCGGGCAGGTAACCCATTTGCGCTGCTAAAACCGGACCGACCAAAGGGCCCGCGCCCGCAATCGCGGCAAAGTGGTGTCCGAACAATACGCCTTTGTGCGTCGGAACGTAGTCCAAGCCGTCGTTGTGGCGTTCTGCCGGAGTCAGGCGGTTAGGGTCGAGCCGCATCACGCGGTTGGCGATGTAGAGGCTGTAAAAACGATAGGCGATGCAGTAAACGGATATGGCGGCGGTAACCATCCATACCGCGCTGACCTGTTCGCCTCGGCTGAGAGCCAAAGTGGTAAAGGATGCTAAGCCGACCAGTACCACTATGCCCCAAATGAGGAAGGTTTTGAGTGATTTCATCGTATTTCCTTTTTGGTTGAAACCCCGCCCCTTAGGGCGGTAGAACTAGACTTTATTTGGAAGGGGCGTAACCCCTTCCAAATCAGGACGACACATAGGGCGGTGCTTTATGTGTCATCCTGTGTGTTGAAACATCGAATAAATCCTTATCTCACACTGTCGGAATATGCCTGAACGGCAGGAAACGGCCGACCGCCTGCCGACACGGGCACAAACCGGAGTCTGAATGATTGACGAAGTATGAAACAGTGCGCTTGTCGGGATTTGTGCCTTATGCCCGCATCAAACAGTGCAGGGATGCGCGCGCACAAAACGTTAAACGCCGAATAGGATTTTAACGCAAATTAGCACACTGATAGCGGTTTTTACTTGGAATTTGGAAAAAATTTACATTCCTCCGGACGGGCAGGGAGGTTCAGACGGCATCGTCAGGCAAAAGGCGGTGTCGGAATACGGGAAAGGGGCGCGTAATCCGGATTGTCGGTTAATCGCGGGTAAATTCCGGTTATCGGGCTTGTGTGTTTGCGCGTCCGTTTATAGTATGGCGTTGCCGCAGCTTGGAATCAGGGCGGTTGTTTCATATCTTATTTTTATTGGGGAGCTTTTATGAATATCAGGTTTTTCGCGCTGACCGTACCGGTTTTGTCTCTGGCGGCCTGTGCTGTGCCGGAGGCATATGATGACGGCGGACGCGGGCATATGCCGCCCGTTCAAAACCAAGCCGGTCCGGCCGGTGTTCGGGCGTTTTCCTGCGAGAACGGTTTGTCTGTGCGCGTCCGCCATTTGGACGGCGGCAAAATCGCGTTGCGGCTGGACGGTAGGCGTGCCGTCCTTTCTTCCGACGTTGCCGCATCCGGCGAACGCTATACCGCCGAACACGGTTTGTTCGGAAGCGGAACCGAGTGGCATCAGAAAGGCGGCGAAGCCTTTTTCGGCTTTACCGATGCCTACGGCAATTCGGTCGAAACTTCCTGCCGCGCCCGTTAAACGGGGCAGCCTGTTTGAACCGCCGTCCGGATTTCTCGGGCGGTTTTTTATGTCGGATTTGTTTTGGCTGTCGGCTGGTTCCGGCGGTTTTCGGGCGTGGCGGATTATTTTTCGTTTTGTTCCGGGTTTATTCTATCGGCAGCGGCTCAATGCCAACTTTAAACCTGTTCCGATTTCTTCAGGGCTGTTATCCAATGATAAAATTACATTGTCTGTATCAATGGCATCCCAGGCTTCCGGCTTGACATGGCGGCTCGGGCTGATTTTCAGGCAGCCGTTGTGCAGCCAAATATCCACGCTCATCATGTTTTTAAATAGGGCGCGTCTGGTTTTATAGCCCAAGTTCCCGCATAGGTTGGCAACCCAATCCTCATAGCGTTGCCGAAATTTTTCGGTATCAAAAAAATCTTGGTCTTCTGGACTGTCATAAACGAAAGTCCTGCTGTTTGCCAACGCTTGCAAGACCGTCGTGCCTAAAGTTTCATTGTCGGTATCCAATGGCAGGATATGGGGGGGATATAGGTGGTCTATTGCCGTTAACCCCAAACCTGAACATGTTTGAACAATCAGAGCTTCTTCATTAGCATAAAAAACTGCCCAATAATTTTGATCCTGTTTAAAAATCATTATTTGATCTCCGTAATTTTGACTGTAATGTTTCGATTTTTGCCATACTCTACCACACGTTGCAACTGCAATCTTTGCTCCTTATATATTGCACCCCGTCAAAGGGTTGCATTACTTTTCTTTCTAAAGATTACCATTGTATAGCGGATTAAATTTAAACCAGTACGGCGTTGCCTCGCCTTGCCGTACTATTTGTACTGTCTGCGGCTTCGTCGCCTTGTCCTGATTTAAATTTAATCCACTATATAAAAAGTATTTTTCTTAAACGACAGGGATTGCACCCACGCCATATTCAGACACCGCCCGGATGTTGCGCTGCACGATCGGATGCTTCAGACGGCATCGGAAGGGTTTGCAGTTTTGGAATATGAAGATGATAATGTCCGCGAGATTGACGGCATTTGAAAGCGGTTATTCCGCATATCGGAGGACACGAAATGAACGAATATTCCCAATTAATCAAGCATCCCGATATTTCCCTTTCCCCGATTTCAGACGGCATCGGGGTCGGCAATCCGGCAACGGGCGAAATTTTGGCGTATGTCCGCAAGACGGATTCGGACAAGCTGAAAAACCTGATTCAAAAGGCGGAAGCAGCGCAAAAATTATGGGCGGCGAAAACCGCTTTGGAACGCGCCGATGTGTTGTGGCGTTGGTATTTTTTAGTTCAAGAAAACAAAGAATTACTGGCGCGACTGATGACGATGGAGCAGGGTAAAAGCCTGACCGAGGCGCGTGGTGAAATCGATTATGCGGCTTCGTTTGTGCGCTGGTTTGCCGAAGAGGTGCGGCGGATTGACGGCGATGTGCTGACGAGTGTGAAAGCGTCGCAAAAACTGGTCGTGTTGAAACAGCCTGTCGGCGTTACTGCTGCAATTACGCCGTGGAACTTCCCGTCTGCGATGATTGCGCGCAAGGCCGCGCCTGCTTTGGCGGTGGGCTGCGCGATGATAGTCAAACCTGCATCGCTCACGCCTTTAAGCGCGTATGCATTGGCTGTACTAGCTTACGAAGCGGGCGTACCGCAGGATTTGTTGCCTGTTGTCAGCGGCAGTGCTTCGGAAATTAGCCATGAATTTGCTACGAACCCGACTGTGCGCAAAATCAGCTTTACCGGCTCAACCGAAGTCGGCGCGAAAATTTTTGCCGATAGTGCGGCAGACATTAAAAAACTCAGTTTGGAACTGGGCGGCAACGCGCCGTTTATTGTGTTTGACGATGCCGATTTGGACAAAGCCGTCGAAGGCGCGCTCGCCAGCAAGTTCCGCAACAGCGGCCAGACCTGCGTCTGCACCAACCGCGTGTACGCTCAATCCGGCATTTACGACGCATTTTGCCGCAAATTGAGTGAAAAAGTAGCCGAGCTCAAATTGGGCAACGGCTTGGAGGATGGCGTAAACCAAGGGCCGCTGATTGAGGAAAAAGCAGTGGAAAAAGTCGAGCAGCATATCGCCGACGCGCTTGCTAAAGGCGCAAGCTGCCTGACCGGCGGCAAACGCAGCGCGTTGGGCGGAACGTTTTTCGAACCGACTGTTTTAAGCGGCGTAACGGCGCAAATGGCGGTAGCGCGCGAGGAAACCTTCGGGCCTTTGTGTCCGGTGTTCCGTTTTGAAACCGAAGCCGAAGTCATCGCAGCCGCCAACGATACGGAATACGGTTTGGCCGCCTACCTCTTCACCTCCAATACCGCCCGCCAATGGCGCGTCGGCGAAGCCTTGGAATACGGCATGGTCGGCATCAATACGGGTTTAATCAGTAATGAAGTGGCACCGTTTGGCGGCGTGAAACGCAGCGGTTTGGGACGTGAAGGCAGCAAATACGGTGCGGACGAATATCTAGAATTGAAATATTTGTGTATTGATATTGGGTGACGGATGCCGTCTGAACGGCAGGTTTTCAGACGGTGCCGCATTTTAAGCAGTCTTTATCTGTTGTACAATGCGCCCTGTTTTTACGGTTATTTTTGATTTGAACAAGATATGATGGAAAACGGAAAAACAGTCCCGAGATGGCGTTTTGCCTTGAAAAATGCAGGCTGGCACCTCTTAATCAGCCTATCGGTTGCAGGACTGGCGGCATTGCTGGTTTTTAAGGTTTGGTATCCTTATCCTTATGCCGAGCTGACGGGAGGGCTGTCGCTTTATAAGCTGGTGGTGGCGGTGGACATCGTGTGCGGCCCGCTGCTGACGCTGATATTGTCCAGTCCGAAAAAGACAAGCAGGGCGCGGATCGTGGATTTTTCCCTGACCGGCGCGATTCAGCTTGCCGCATTGGCATACGGTCTGCACAGCGTTTCTTTGGCGCGCCCCGTGATAGAGGCGTTTGAAAAAGACAGGATTAATATTGTAACCGCCGCCGAAGTGGCGGTTGAAGATTTGCACAAGGCGCCGGAAGGACTGCAAAGCCTGTCGTGGTTCGGCATCCGCCGCATTGCATTGAAAGAACCTGAGGATGCGGATGAGAAGAACAAGACGCTGGATTTGTCCCTGAAAGGTATCGAGCCGAGTATGCGTCCCGACCGGTGGCTGCCGTATTCCCGCCAAGAGGCGGAGAAAATCCGTAAGGCGATGAAGCCGCTGAAAAAATTGGCAGATGCGAGAAAAATCGCCGTTGCCGATATTTTGAAGCAGGCAGATATTTCCGAAGATAAAGACTGGTATTTCCTGCCCTTTACCGGCAGCAGGCAGAAAGATTGGATTGTGGTGCTGGACGCGCAGGGAAATGCCCGGGGCTACGCGCCGATAGACGGCTTTATCGCCGACTGAACCCGATGCCGTCTGAAACCGGCGTTCAGACGGCATCCCTAATATGCCGGACATTGCAAACACAACGGCGGCCTTGCCGCCGTACCGTCGAGGAACACGAAAATCATGGATTTCAGTTGGTTGGCAGAACCGCATACCTGGATAGGTTTTGCCACGCTTTTGGTGTTGGAAGTCGTATTGGGGATAGACAACCTTGTCTTTGTGGCGATTTTGGCAAACAAGGTCCAGCCCGCACGGCGCGACCGCGCACGGATTACCGGGCTGGGGCTGGCAGTCGTCATCCGCATCATTATGCTTGCTTTTATGGCGCACATCATCACGCTGACCGAGCCGCTGTTCCAAATCGGCGGCCTCGCCGTTTCCGGCAAGGACATGATTATGCTCGCTGGCGGTATTTTCCTGCTTTACAAAGCCACTACCGAACTGCACGAACGCCTCGAAGGGCACAACCGGTTTGCCGTTGCCGACAACCAAAAAAAACACGCGCCGTTTTGGGGCGTGGTTGCGCAAATCCTGATACTGGATGCCGTGTTTTCCATCGATTCGGTCATCACCGCCGTGGCGATGGTCGATCACATCGTCGTGGCGATGGGCGCGGTCGTCGTCGCGATGGCGGTCATGATTTCCGCCAGCAAACTCTTGACCGAATTTGTGGACAGGCATCCCACCGTCGTGATGCTCTGCCTTGGTTTTTTGTTGATGATCGGTTTCAGCCTGATTGCCGAAGCCTTCCATTTCCACATTCCTAAAGGCTATCTCTACGCCGCCATCGGCTTCTCGATTTTAATCGAACTGTTTAACCAGATTTCGCAGCGCAATAGCCGCAAAAACGACTATATCGGCAGCTCGTGGCGCAAGCGCACCGCCGAAAACGTCTTGGGCATGATGGGCATACGCGAAAGCGTGCTTGCCGACGCGGGCGGCGAACCCGGAGACGACGCGCATTTTGAAGAAAACGAAAAATCGATGATACGCAGTGTGCTGACGCTTGCCGAACGCCCGATTATGGGGGTGATGATCCCACGCCGCGACATCGAACGGCTGGATATTTCCCAAAGCCGTGAAGAACAGTATGCCCAACTGCAAAACACGCCTTACAGTCGCCTGCTCGTTGTCGGAAAGGCGGGCGTGGACGAACCTTTGGGCTACATCAACAAAAAAGACCTGCTTTCCCAACTGCTGGAAACAGGCGGTCTCGATATTCAGACGGCATTGCGCCAGCCGCTCGTCCTGCCCGACGGCACGACCGCCTTGGGTGCGCTCGAACTCTTCCGCCAAAGCAGCGCGGATTACGCCCTCGTTGTGGACGAGTTCGGCGCGGTGTTGGGTATGGTGACGATGAAAGACCTGTTGGAAGCCATTGCCGGCGATTTTCCCGAAGAATTCGAGCGCGAAGAAGAGCCCGCCGTTCAGGGGAATCCCGATGAAAGCCTGACGGTGGAAGGCGCGTTGGAATATGTGGAGCTGGCATCCCAACTCAACCTGCCGCAGCAGGAGGAAGATACCGATTTCCATACGGTTGCCGGGCTGATTATGGAAGAATTGCAAACCATCCCCGATGTCGGCGATTTTGCCGATTTTCACGGTTGGCGGTTTGAAGTGGTCGAAAAAGAAGGGCAGCGTATCGAGCGGGTCAAAATCACCAAATTGCCCGAAGAATAAGCATTCAGGATAGGAAATGAACGTTTTGATTTCCAACGACGACGGCTACCTCTCCGAAGGCATTGCCGTTTTAGCGCGGGTTGCGTCGGAATTTGCCAACGTCAGGGTGGTCGCGCCCGAACGCGACAGGAGCGGAGTCAGCAATTCGCTGACGCTCGACCGCCCTTTGCAGTTGAAACAGGCGCAAAACGGGTTCTACTATGTCAACGGCACGCCGACCGACTGCATCCATGTCGGTCAGTTTGCCCTGCCCGATTTTAAGCCCGATGTCGTGTTTTCAGGCATCAACAGAGGGGCGAATATGGGGGACGATACGCTTTATTCGGGGACGGTTGCGGCGGCAACCGAAGCCTATCTGATGGGTATGCCTGCTGTGGCGTTTTCTTTGAACGACAGTTCCGGACGCTATTGGCAGACCGCAGAGCGGGCGGTATGGAAGGTGTTGGCGCATTTTTTTAAAAAACCGCCGTCCGCGCCTGTCTTGTGGAATGTCAACATTCCTGCTGTCGCACCGGAAGATGTCAGGGGAATCAAGATTACCCGTTTGGGCAGACGGCATCACGAGCAGAACATCGTCCCGTCCCGCAATCCGCGCGGCGAACAGATTTATTGGATAGGGCCGGTCGGTGAAGTTTCCGATCGGGAAGAGGGGACGGATTTCGGTGAATGCGGCGCAGGTTTCATTACCGTAACGCCGCTGCAAATCGACCTGACCGCCTATCCGGACATGGCGGAAACGGCGGCCTTTTGGCATACGGACTGACCGTTTTATCAAATACCGTCGGGCTTTGCGCTTGAGAAGAACGCGCATTTTTATTATGATATACCGCATTCAGGCTATATATCGGAACATAAAGGTTATCTTATGTTGAAACAAACGACACTTTTGGCAGCTTGTACCGCCGTTGCCGCTCTGTTGGGCGGTTGCGCCACCCAACAGCCTGCTCCTGTCATTGCAGGCAATTCAGGTATGCAGGACGCACCGTCTGCATCGGTTTACAATCCTTATGGCGCAACGCCGTACAATGCCGCTCCTGCCGCCAACGATGCGCCGTATGTGCCGCCCGTGCAAACTGCGCCGGTTTATATGCCTCCTGCTTATGTTCCGCCGTCTGCACCTGCCGTTTCGGGTACATATGTTCCCTCTTATGCGCCTGTCGACATCAACGCGGCGACGCATACTATTGTGCGCGGCGACACGGTGTACAACATTTCCAAACGCTACCATATCTCTCAAGACGATTTCCGTGCGTGGAACGGCATGACCGACAATACGTTGAGCATCGGTCAGATTGTTAAAGTCAAACCGGCAGGATATGCCGCACCGAAAACCGCAGCCGTAGAAAGCAGGCCTGCCGTACCGGTTGCCGTACAAACCCCTGTGAAACCCGCCGCGCAACCGTCCGTGCAGTCCGCGCCGCAACCAGCCGCGCCCGCTGTGGAAAATAAAGCGGTTCCCGCCCCCGCGCCCGTCCCGCAATCTCCTGCCGCTTCGCCTTCCGGCACGCGTTCGGTCGGCGGCATTGTTTGGCAGCGTCCGACCCAAGGTAAAGTGGTTGCCGATTTCGGCGGCAACAACAAGGGTGTCGATATTGCCGGTAATGCCGGACAACCCGTTTTGGCGGCGGCTGACGGCAAAGTGGTTTATGCCGGTTCCGGTTTGAGGGGATACGGAAACTTGGTCATCATCCAGCACAATTCCTCTTTCTTGACCGCGTACGGGCACAACCAAAAATTGCTGGTCGGCGAGGGGCAGCAGGTCAAACGCGGTCAGCAGGTTGCTTTGATGGGCAATACCGATGCTTCCAGAACGCAGCTTCATTTCGAGGTACGGCAAAACGGCAAACCGGTTAACCCGAACAGCTATATCGCGTTCTGACTTTCCGTTTGCAATCAGGTTAAAAATGCCGTCTGAAAGGTCTTCAGACGGCATTTTGTTTTGGCGGCTGTGTTTTCAAATCATTCCGAAGGGACGGGGCGTATAAATTTGTTTGACTGTGTTTGGGTATTTGCTTGATTTCATCCGTTTGCAATGGAAAAGCCGCTTATTTCCGTTCGGAGGGCGGTTTTATCGGATAAAAGGCATTTTGTCCGACTGATTAGGGCTGCATCAAGGGAATATGAAAACACAGCCGCTTGGTTTCACGGCTGTGTTTCAAAATGTCGTTGAAAAACGGATGGGTCGGAATCGGGCGGTTTTGCTTCAATCAATCAAACCATTACGCCGAATGTCGGAACAATGCTTGTCCGGTATTTCAGACGGCATAGGTCGCCGTCAGCAGCCGCAGGACACGTCTCCAGAGGCTTGCAGGCTGATTTCTCTGCGTTTTTTGGCTTTTTCGTAGCGGCAGCGTTGGCGGTCGGTCAGGATTTCCAGCGGGGGGACGGGGACGGGTTTGCCGTCTTTGACCGCAACCATCGTGAAGTAGCAGCTGTTGGTATGGCGGATTTCGCCGGTGCGGATGTTTTGTGCTTCGACACGGATGCCGATTTCCATCGAGGTGCGTCCCGTGTAGTTGACAGCGGCGTAAAAGGTAACCAAATCGCCGATGTGGATGGGTTCTTTAAACAGGACTTTGTCAACCGACAGGGTAACGCAATAATTGCCGCTGTAACGGCTGGCGCAGGAATAGGCGACTTGGTCGAGCAGGAGCAGGAGTTCGCCGCCGTGTACGTTGCCGCTGAAATTGGCGGTGTCCGGCATCATCAGTTCGGACATGATGAGTTCGTGGGAAGGCAGTTGGCGTTGTTGTGTCATAGTGTACCTGTTTTAAGAAAGGGTGTTTTGAAATGGGTGCGGGAAAATTTTAGGGAATGGGGAAGTGGAATTCAAGCTAAAAAAAGCTATGGCGGGATAGCCTGCCGAAATGGACCGCCGATGCCGTCTGAAGCCTTCAGACGGCATTTTGTTCAGGAAAGCCAAAAACGGAAAACCAAGAAAAACACGAGTGCCAGCACACCCGCCCAAACGGCGAGCATGAATCCGGCAACCGCCCGTCCCATACGGTAAACCGGGTTTTTGCGTTCATCTTCGATGGGGGAGGTGTGGTGTTTTTCGGGTTGTCCGGACATTTTGTTCTCAATCGGAAAAGTTGGAAACGGGCGTAAGGTTACGCTGCCGTGCAAAAAGATTCAAGAAGGAAGGTCAGCAGCCGTCTTCCCAATTTTCGTCCCAAGCGTGTTTCAATGCCGTCTGAACGGCATCGGCATCGAATCCGCGATAGGCGAGGAAGCGCGCCTGTTTTTGTTTTTCTTTGAGGTCGGCGGCGGGGTGTTTGAATTTTTTACGCAACACGGCTATGGCGGACTGTTTTTCGCTTGAGCGGTCGGGAAGCAGGTTGCGGCTGGTTTCTTCATCTATGCCCTGTTGCGCCAGAGCCTGTTTCAGCCTCAATGAACCGTGTTTGCGGCTTTTGCTGCGGATATAGGCTTCGGCGTAACGCAAATCCGACTGCCAGTTGCGTTCGACAAATTCGTTTAACACGTTTTCCAGCTCCTCTTTGCTTTCGGCGTGCGGTGCAAGTTTGCGTTTCAGACCGATGCGGCTGACTTCTTGGCGCGAGAGGATGTCCATCGCGCGGGCGCGTAGGGATTTTTGCGGTTTCATGGCGGCGGTTTCGGCACGGAAAGATTCAGACGGCATGGGAAACGGATTCCGATGCCGTCTGAACAGATTGTTTTATTCTTCGTCTTTATTTTTCTGCGGTTGCAGGTTTTCGTAAATTTCGGGCAGCGAGCCGATAATCCAGTCGGGACGGGTCGCATCGTCTTGCGAGAGCAGCGTCATATCGCCGTAACCGAAGGTAACGCCGACGCTCAGGCAGCCGGCGGCTTTGGCGGCGATGATGTCGTTGCGCGAGTCGCCGACCATAAGCATATTGGCGGCATCGATACCCAAAACTTCGGCGGCGTGCCGCAGCGGCAGCGGGCTGGGTTTTTTCTCGGGCAGGCTGTCGCCGCCGAGTATCAGGCTGAAGTAGTCGGCAAGTCCGAGCTGTTTCAACAGTTCAACGGCAAGGATTTCGTTTTTGTTGGTAACGACGGCGAGTGGGATGCCCAAAGATTTGAGCAATGCCAGCCCGGCTTCGGTTTCGGGATAGGGGCGGGTAAAGACGCTCAAATGGTCGCGGTAGTATTTCATATAGGACACGAAACCTTTTTCCCACAGTTCGGAATCGGCTTCGCGGTCGCGGTCGTTGGTGAGGACGCGGTGAACCAGTTTGCCGATGCCGTCGCCCACATAGCTTTCGACCACTTTGGCGGGCAGCGGTTTCATACCGAGTTGTTCCAACATCGCTTCTGCGGCGGCGGCAAGGTCGGGGACGGAATCGCACAGTGTGCCGTCCAAATCGAAGGCGACGGCTTGGACGTGTTCGATGGCTGCATTCATAATCCGGTTTCCTGTCGGGTTGAAAGGGTTTATTTTAACATCGTTTGCACAGGGCTTCTAATGTATGGATTGTTAACAATCGCAACAGGTTTTGCAGGCGGTGTTTTCGGATTTCGGGGCGGAATCGGGCAAGGGTTTGAAATCCCGGCAATGTTCCAATTAAATTTTTAAAAAATAAAAGGATGCCTATATCTTTATTTAATTGGACATTTATTTTTCGGACGAGGAGGCTGCTTTTCAGGCGGAGTCCGGGCTGATTCCGTGCGGCTTGAAAAATAAAATCATATATAGATTAATCAAATCGGGCTTATGTCGACTACACGCTATTACATTTTGTCGGGAAATTGGTTATAGTAATGAGCGAAATGCACGCCCCTGAAAATCTTTTTGTGAAAAGGAAGCAAAATGTCTGATGCCGTTGCAAAAGAAACCCTCAATCCGTTTGAAATCGCGCGCAAACAGGTCAAAACCGCCTGCGACCGGCTGAAAACCGATCCGGCCGTTTATGAAATCCTGAAGAGTCCGACCCGCGTGTTGGAAGTCAATTTCCCCGTCAAACTCGACGACGGCACGGTCAAAACCTTCACGGGCTACCGTTCGCAACACAACAACGCCGTCGGTCCCTATAAAGGCGGCGTGCGCTTTCATCCCGGTGTGAATCTGGACGAAGTCAAAGCCCTGTCGATTTGGATGACCATCAAATGCTGCGTTGCGGGCATTCCTTACGGCGGCGGCAAAGGCGGCGTTACCTTGGATCCGCGCGATTATTCCGAGGCGGAACTGGAACGCATCGCACGCGCTTATGCCGAAGCGATTGCCCCGCTGATCGGCGAAAAAATCGATATTCCCGCCCCCGATGTGAACACCAACGGCAAAATTATGTCTTGGATGGTGGATGCTTATGAAAACGTGGTGAAACATTCCGCACCGGGCGTATTTACTGGCAAACCGGTCGAGTTCGGCGGCTCTTTGGCGCGTACCGAAGCCACGGGTTACGGCGTGAACCTCGCCGCCGTCCAAGCCTTGGAAAAACTGGGCAAAGACGTGAAAGGCGCAACCTACGCCATTCAAGGCTTCGGTAATGTCGGTTACCACACAGGTTATTACGCGCATCAAGCCGGCGCGAAAGTCGTTGCGGTTTCTACTGTCGATGTTGCCATCTACAACGAAAACGGTTTGGATATGGAAGCCCTGTTTAAAGAGTTCCAAGAAAAAGGCTTCATCACCAACGAAGCCGGCTACGGCAAAGAAATTACCAACGCCGAACTTTTGGCTTTGGATGTGGACGTACTCGCCCCTTGCGCGCTGGAAAACCAACTGACTTCCGAAAACGCCGGCAAAGTCCGCGCGAAAATCGTGGTTGAAGGCGCGAACGGCCCGACTACGCCAGAAGCCGACGTTATCCTGCGTCAAAACGGCGTATTGGTCGTGCCCGATATTCTGGCGAACTGCGGCGGCGTGGTCGTTTCCTATTTCGAGTGGGTGCAAAACCTGCAAGGCTATTATTGGGAGTTTGACGAAGTTCAGGAAAAAGAAACCGTCGTCCTGCGCCGCGCGTTCCGCGATATTTGGAATCTGGCGCAAGAGTATGATGTCGATTTGCGAACCGCGTCTTACATGATGAGTATCCGCCGTGTTGAAAAAGCGATGAAGCTGCGCGGTTGGTATTGATGTTTGAACAAAGGATGCCGTCTGAAGCCTTCAGACGGCATTTTTGTGCGGGCGAGATTAATGGTGAGAATGGCCGATTTGGAAGGTTAAAGTCGAGTAGTTCGCCTGTTTTTGGCACACGCTTTGATCGGGGAAGTCGGCTTTGTGTTCGACACTGGCTTTCCAAAAGCCTTGGCGCAAGGGGATGATGTCCACTTCGCCTTTGCCGTCGGTGGTGTCGGAAAAGGCTTGGGCTTCGGTTTTGTGCGTTTTGCTGCGGTCGCTGGTGTCGAAGCCGTCAAATGTGGCGGTAACGGTGGCATTGGGCAGCGGTTCGCCACGGAACAGAACGCGGACTTTGAAGCGTTCGCCTACGTGAATGTTGGCGGGATTGTCCAGCGGGACGATTTCCAAGTTTTGTCTGACCGGTTTGGTGATGATGGCGGTGTCCGAGCTTTCGTGTCCGACGTTGACGATGTTTTTGCCGAACATACGGGTTTGTTCGCAATAGCTTGCGTCAGGCATTTCTTTGATACTCGCCTGTTTCCATCCTGCGCTGTTTTTTGACCAGAAAGTAGGCTGATATTCGGCGGTAACGAGGTAGCTGCCGTCTTTGACGGGGCGGCTGCTTCGGTATTGGTAGTTGTATGTGCCGCGTTGAATCATGTTTTCCTTGCCTTTTTCGGTAACCATCTGCATCGGTTTGCTGAAAATGTGCAGGCGGTCTTTGGCGATGGGTTCGAGTTCGGGAAATTCGCCGTAGCCCAAGTAGGCTTCAAGGTATTCGCCGCCGTGCGTGTGGGCGGTTTCGACCCAGACGCGGTGGGCGTGGGCGGATGCGGCAAACAGGGCGGAAACGGCGAGCAGTGCCAATGTTTTCTTCATGGTGCAGCCTTTGTATCGTGCGGGTTAAAGATTTTGTTATGCTATAACAAAATAAATATCGTGTGAAGACGGATTTGCCGTCTGAAAACTGCCTTTTTGTATAGTGGATTAACAAAAACCAGTACGGCGTTGCCTCGCCTCAGCTCAAAGAGAACGATTCTCTAAGGTGCTGAAGCACCAAGTGAATCGGTTCCGTACTATCTGTACTGTCTGCGGCTTCGTCGCCTTGTCCTGATTTTTGTTAATCCACTATATCGATTTGAATTTTTCAGAAAATGAAGCGGACGTTTGGGCGGGGGCAACTTGTTTGATAAGATGGCAATATTTCAAAACGGAGAAATATCATGCCTTATGTCAATATTAAAGTAACCGGCGGCAAGGAAGCACCGACTGCCGCGCAAAAAGCGGAACTGATCGGCGGCGTAACCGAATTGCTGGCACGCGTGTTGGGTAAAAATCCAGAAACAACGGTTGTCGTGATTGACGAAGTGGATACCGATAACTGGGGCATAGGCGGGAAAAGTGTCAGCGAACGGCGCAAAGAGGGCAGGTGAAAAGCCTGAAAAACCCTGCCCTGATGCTTTAAATTCCGCGTGAAAAAGAGTACATTCCCACCCATTGCCCAAAATTTACGGAACACATTATGGATAAGTTTCCCAAGTCTGCAAAGCTCGACCACGTCTGTTACGACATACGCGGGCCGGTTCACAAAAAAGCCCTTCAGTTGGAAGAGGAGGGCAACAAAATCCTCAAGCTCAATATCGGCAACCCTGCGCCGTTCGGCTTTGAAGCCCCTGATGAAATCTTGGTCGATGTCATCCGCAACCTGCCGACTTCGCAAGGCTATTGCGATTCCAAAGGGCTGTATTCCGCCCGCAAAGCCATCGTTCACTACTATCAGACCAAAGGTTTGCGCGATATTACGGTAAACGATGTCTATATCGGCAACGGCGTGTCCGAGCTGATTACGATGTCTATGCAGGCGTTGCTCAACGACGGCGACGAAATCCTGATTCCCGCGCCCGACTACCCTTTGTGGACGGCGGCGGCAACGCTTGCGGGCGGTATGGTGCGCCATTATCTGTGCGACGAAGAAAACGGCTGGTTCCCCAACCTTGCCGATATGGAAGCCAAAATTACGCCCAAAACCAAAGCCCTCGTCGTCATCAACCCCAATAACCCGACAGGCGCGGTGTACAGCAGGGAAATCCTGCTGGAAATCGCCGAGTTGGCGCGCAAGCACGGTTTGATTATTTTCGCCGACGAGATTTACGACAAAATCCTTTATGACGGCGCGGTTCACCACCACATCGCCGCGCTTGCCCCCGACCTTTTGACGGTAACGTTCAACGGTTTGTCCAAAGCCTACCGCGTCGCCGGATTCCGCCAAGGCTGGATGGTACTCAACGGGCCGAAACATCACGCAAAAGGTTACATTGAGGGTTTGGATATGCTCTCGTCCATGCGCCTGTGTGCCAATACGCCGATGCAGCATGCGATTCAGACGGCATTGGGCGGTTATCAGAGCATTAACGAATTCATTTTGCCGGGCGGACGGCTTTTGGAACAGCGCAACAGGGCGTGGGAATTGGTCAACCAGATACCCGGTGTGTCCTGCGTTAAACCGATGGGTGCGATGTATATGTTCCCGAAAATCGATACCGAAATGTACCGTATCCACGATGACATGAAATTCGTTTACGATTTGCTGGTGCGCGAAAAAGTCTTGCTGGTACAGGGAACGGGGTTTAATTGGATCAAGCCCGACCATTTCCGCATTGTTACGCTGCCTTACGTCCATCAGATTGAAGAGGCGATGGGCAGGCTGGCAAGATTCCTGCAAACCTACCATCAGTAGGATTCTGATAAAAAATGCCGTCTGAAACGGAGATTCCCGTTTCAGACGGCATTTTCAACAGCAGGAACGAATCAGGCAAATTTCAGTCTGTCGCCGTCGGCTTCCACCCTGATTTCGCTTTCGGGCGCATAGTTTCCGGCAAGCAGGGCTTTGGCCAGCGGGTTTTCGATTTCCGACTGGATGGCGCGTTTGAGCGGACGTGCGCCGTAAATCGGGTCGAAACCGGCTTTGGCGATGATGTCCAGTGCGGCATCGGAAACAGTCAGGCGCAGGTTTTGTTTTTCCAAACGTTTTTCCAAACCTTTGAGCTGGATTTTCGCAATGCTGCGGATGTTTGCCTGATCCAAACCGTGGAACACGACCACTTCGTCGATGCGGTTGATCATTTCAGGACGGAAATGTTCTTTCACATCCTCCATCACAACTTCTTTCACTGCTTCGTAGTCCTGCGTGCCCATTTGTTGGATGTGCTGGCTGCCGATATTGGAAGTCATGACGATAACAGTGTTTTTGAAGTCCACGGTGCGACCTTGCCCGTCGGTCAAACGGCCGTCATCCAATACTTGCAGCAGGATGTTGAATACGTCGGGATGGGCTTTTTCCACTTCGTCCAAAAGAATCACGCTGTACGGTTTGCGACGGACTTGTTCGGTCAGGTAGCCGCCTTCTTCGTAGCCGACATAGCCCGGAGGCGCGCCGATTAAGCGGGCAACGGCGTGTTTTTCCATGTATTCGGACATGTCGATGCGGATGAGGTGGTCTTCGCTGTCAAACAGGAAGCCTGCCAAAGCTTTGCACAACTCGGTTTTACCCACGCCGGTCGGGCCCAAGAATAGGAAGCTGCCGTAAGGTTTGTTCGGGTCGGCAAGGCCGGAGCGGCTGCGGCGTATGGCGTCGGATACAGCACGCACGGCTTCGTCTTGACCAACCACACGGCGGTGCAATACTTCTTCCATTTTCAACAATTTATCGCGTTCGCCTTCCATCATTTTGGATACGGGAATGCCAGTCATACGGGAAACCACTTCTGCGATTTCCTCCGCGCCGACATTATTACGCAAGAGTCTGTTTGCCGGTTTTGTGCTGTCCGTATCTTCCCGTTCGGCGGCTGCACGCTGTTTTTCCAAATGTTCCAAATCTTCATACATCAATTTTGAAGCCAGTGCTAAATCGCCTTGCCGTTTTGCCTGTTCGATTTTAATTTTGACTTCGTCAATTTGTTTCTTAATATTGGCGACACCGTCTGAAATCGCTTTTTCGGCTTTCCTGATTTCTTCCAAATCGGCGTATTCTTTTTCCAGACCGTCGATTTCTTCGTCTATCAGCTCCAAACGTTTTTTGCTGGCATCGTCTTTTTCTTTTTCAACGTGTGCCTTTTCCATCCGTAATTGAATCAAACGGCGGTCGATTTTGTCCATCGCTTCCGGCTTAGTTTCTTTTTCCATCTTGACACGGCTGGCGGCTTCGTCAATCAAATCAATCGCTTTATCGGGCAGGAAGCGGTCGGTGATGTAGCGGTCGCTCAACTCTGCTGCGGCAACGATGGCGGGGTCGGTGATGTCGATGCCGTGGTGGATTTCATAACGCTCTTGCAAACCGCGCAAAATAGCGATGGTATCTTCCACGCTGGGTTCTCCGACCAATACTTTTTGGAAGCGGCGTTCGAGTGCTGCGTCTTTTTCGATGTATTGACGGTATTCGTCCAAGGTGGTCGCGCCGATGCAGTGCAATTCGCCGCGCGCCAAAGCCGGTTTCAACATATTGCCCGCGTCCATCGCGCCGTCGGTTTTGCCCGCGCCGACCAAAGTATGAATTTCGTCGATGAAAATCAAGGTGTTGCCGTCATCTTTCGCTAAGTCGTTCAACACGCCTTTCAAACGTTCTTCAAATTCGCCGCGGTATTTCGCGCCGGCAATCAAAGCCGCCAAGTCCAGAACCAAAAGGCGTTTGTTACGCAGGGATTCAGGTACTTCGCCGTTAACAATACGTTGTGCCAAGCCTTCGACGATGGCGGTTTTACCCACACCCGGCTCACCAATCAGCACAGGGTTGTTTTTGGTGCGGCGTTGCAATACCTGAATCGCGCGGCGGATTTCGTCATCGCGGCCGATAACGGGGTCGAGTTTGCCGTCGCGGGCGCGCTGGGTCAGGTCGAGCGTGTATTTTTTCAGCGCATCGCGTTGGTCTTCGGCATTGGCATCGTTCACGTTTTGTCCTCCTCGTACCGCGTCAATCGCGGCATTGATGTTTTGTTCGGTCGCGCCGGCTTCTTTCAGAATTTTGCCGGTCGCATCGTTCTGTTGTACCAAGGCAAGCAGGAAAAGTTCGCTGGCGATATAGGCATCACCGCGTTTGGTTGCCGCTTTGTCCATCAGGTTCAACACCGCCTGCAATTCGCGGCTGGGCAGAATGTCGCCACCCTGGCCGGACACTTTCGGCAGGCTGTTCAAATGCTGCTGCAAACGCTGTTTCACTTGTGGCACGTTCACGCCCGAATGCGCCAGCAACGCGGCAGCACCGCTGTTTTGGTCGTCAAGCAGGGCTTTTAACACAAAGCCCGCTTCCAGATAGCTGCTGTCCGCAGCCAACGCCAAACTCTGAGCTTCTGCAAGGGCTTGTTGGAATTTGGCGGTTAATTTGTCGTATCGCATTTTTGTTTCCTTTTTAAAATGTCCGCTGTCGAAGCCTATATGTGCATAATTGTGGATAACTCAAGCGTCAGATTTTAACTTTTCAGGTTTAATTACGTATCTTATTAAATATAATTGAAATAAATTTTTTGATTCGTGTGTATAACTTAATCCTTCCAATAGGGGAGCGTCCGATGCCGTCTGAACAAATATTGTGAATCGGGTATAATCGGCGCATCTTTTTCCCTTTCAGACGGCATTGATGCCGTAAGGACATTTTTATGAGCAAAAAACGAGTTCTGACCGGCGTAACCACTACCGGCATCCCGCATTTGGGCAACTACGTCGGCGCGATCCGCCCCGCCGTCCGCGCGGCGCAAAACCCCGATACCGAATCCTTCCTCTTCCTCGCCGATTACCACGGCATCATCAAATGCCACGAGCCGGAGATGATTCACCAATCCACCCAAGCCGTTGCCGCCACTTGGCTTGCCTGCGGACTCGACCCCGAGCGCACCACCTTCTACCGCCAAAGCGACATTCCCGAAGTGATGGAATTGAACTGGATTCTGACCTGCATCACCGCCAAGGGTTTGATGAACCGCGCACATGCCTACAAAGCCGCCGTGCAGGCAAATGCGGAAAACGGGCAGGAAGACCCCGATTTTGGTGTGGAAATGGGTTTGTTCAGTTATCCGATTCTGATGACTGCCGACATTTTGATGTTCAACGCCAACGAAGTTCCCGTCGGACGCGACCAAATCCAACACGTCGAAATGGCGCGCGACATCGCCGGCCGCTTCAACCACCGTTTCCAAGAACTCTTCACCCTGCCCGAAGTGAAAATCGACGAAAACGTTGAACTCTTGGTCGGTTTGGATGGGCGTAAAATGTCCAAATCTTACGGCAACACCATCCCGCTTTGGGAAAACGACAAGAAAACCCAAAAATCGGTCAACAAAATCATCACCAACATGAAAGAGCCGGGCGAGTCGAAACAGCCTGACGAAAGCCCTTTGTTTGAAATCTACAAGGCCTTTTCCACGCCGTCTGAAACGGCGGAATTTACGAAAATGCTTGCCGACGGCCTGGCTTGGGGCGAGGCGAAAAAACTTTTGGCGGCGAAAATCAACGCCGAGCTGGCAGAACCGCGCGAACGCTACAACGAGCTGACCGCCAATCCTTCGCAAATCGAAGACATCCTGCAGGCAGGTGCGGCCAAAGCGCGCAAAGAAGCGAGCGAACTTTTGAATAAGGTACGCGATGCGGTCGGTATCCGTCCTTTGAAATAAACCCATGCCGTCTGAACATCCATTGTCCGTGTTTCAGACGGCATTTTGAAACCATCAGGAGTGTGGAATGCTGAAAATACCTTTTGCCATATTGGGCGGCTGCCTGCTGCTTGCCGCCTGCGGCAAATCCGAAAATACGGCGGAACAGCCGCAAAATGCGGTACAAAGCGCGCCGAAACCGGTTTTCAAAGTCAAATACATCGACAATACGGCGATTGCCGGTTTGGCTTTGGGACAAAGCAGCGAAGGCAAAACCGACGACGGCAAAAAACAAATCAGCTATCCGATTAAAGGCTTGCCGGAACAAAACGTCGTCCGGCTGACCGGAAAGCATCCCAACGACTTGGAAGCCGTCGTCGGCAAATGTATGGAAACCGACGGAAAGGGCGCGCCTTCGGGCTGGGTGGAAAACGGCGTGTGCCATACCTTGTTTGCCAAACTGGTGGGCAATATCGCCGAAGACGGCGGCAAACTGACGGATTACCTGGTCTCGCATGCCGCCCTGCAACCCTATCAGGTAGGCAAAAGCGGCTATGCCGCCGTACAGAACGGACGCTATGTGCTGGAAATCGACAGTGAGGGGATGTTTTATTTCCGCCGCCGCCATTATTGAGGTATTCAAAAATCCCATAATGCATTTGAGTTTTCCAAGCCCTTTCAGGAAAGTGGCTGCAACAAGTTTTTTGTCCTGATGGAGACGGTCGGGGAATTGTTGGCAGAAATAGGGGATTTAGGTGCTCCATATGTATTGTGATTCTGATGTAAGAATGAGTGAATCGGTACCGCTCATCTTTACAAAAAAGCGGCAGCCGTCCGGTTGCCGCTTTATCTATGCCTTAAGTCCTGCTCTGCTTTGACGGGAGTCTGCACCATGTACGCGGGTTATGAAAAGACTTGCTTGTTCTTATTCGGGTCGGCCGAATTTGCCGCGCATAATCGGCCACTTTGCCGACGCCATCGACCAGTTGGTAGGCTTGGGCGCCGGCGGCTAGACCCTGCAGGGCGCGGGTGCGGTCGTCGGCTTTGCTTTAAGATTAATTAATTTTTAATATTTTTAATATTAATGCAATTATCCCAAGTAAAATAGGAACTATTATTGGAATAATGGCGTCCTTAATTTTTTTAATGTAGTTATCTTCTTTTTGTTGCGTCTGCTCATAATCATCCTCATGTAGATATGCATTATTTATATCCTTGTAAGTCTCATTTTCATCACCAACAACTCTGGAACCATCCTTAAACGACCTTGCAATTTTTATCATTGATGATAGTAGATCATTGCTTGTGGTAATTGCAAGCAATTCTTCCCCATCATAAAAAAGAATGCTTTCCTCATCGTTTGGGTCATAAAAATATACTTCACCCATCTCGTTGCAACCTTCATGATAATTAAATTTTTCTCTTAAAAATATTGACAAGTTCTCCTTGTTTTTTAATATTTTATTTTCGTCTGAAATTTTTTTGCTGGTATTTATTATCCTAATATGGTAACCCATCATCTATCCTTTCTTGTTTGGTCATATAGTTCTTTTGCTTTATTAAGCAGGTTTTTGCTTGGAGTTGCAAATCGACCCGTCTGCCGTCATAGATACAAGGCAGTCGGTTTTTTTGGGTGTCGCGGACAGGCAAATGCCGTCTGAACAGGGTTCAGACGGCATTTGCCCCGCAAGGTTCAGACGGCTTCAACTTTAAACGGCATATTGACTTTTTGCCATTGGACGCTTTCATATTCCAATGCGTCGGCAATCAGGGGGTGGCGTTCCAGCCATTCCTTGTCAATACGCAGGATGAAGCCGTGGCTTTCCGTATCCGTGCGCAACTGCATATTTTTCGGGAAAGACAGATCTTGGCGCGAACGGCAGAACAGTGCGGCAAGGCGCAGGGACAAAACGGCATACCACAACATTTCGTTGGTGCCGATAATGCCGCCCATTTTTTTCATATCGCCGCGATGACCGATGACCAGTTGGGCGAGTATGGTCTGTTCCTTGCGTGAAAAGCCCGGCATATCGGCGTTTTCGAGGATGTAGGCAGAATGCTTGTGATAGCCGGTGTGGGCGATGTCCAAACCGATTTCGTGCAGCGCGGCGGCGCGTCCGAGATACTGTTGCCACAAGGCAAGTTCTTGAACCGTAACATTTTTGGCGTGGCAGAGGCTGTCCATAAAGGTTTGCGCGGTCTCGGCGGTGCGTTTCGCCTGATTGAGGCTGACGTGGTAGCGGTGTTGGAATTCGGCAACCGTTTGTCCGCGCATATCTTCGTTTAAACCGCGCCCGATCAAATCGTAAAACACGCCGTCGCGCAGGGCGGCTTCGGTTACGGTCATCCTGTCGAGTTTCATTTCCTCAAACGCCGCCATCATCACGGCAAGTCCGCCGGCAAAAACTTCGATGCGTTCCGGTTTCAGGTTTTCAAATTTGGCTTTTTTGACCGAACCGGCTTCGATGATGCGTTCGGTGAGGGCGCGCATTCCTTTGTAGGTAATGTCCGCCTCTTGGGGCATTTCGGCGGCAAGCACATCACGGATGGATTTTGCCGAACCCGATGTGCCGACGGCGAAATCCCAACCTTCGCGCCTCATATTTTTGCTGATGCGCTGGATTTCGTTGCGGGCGGCGGAAATGGCGGCTTGGAAGTCTTTGGCGGTAATTTTGTTTTGGAAGAAGCGCAGGCTGTAGGTTACGCAGCCCAAGGGCAGGCTTTCGG
The DNA here is from genome assembly GCF_958267405.1 of Neisseria maigaei. Lineage (NCBI taxonomy): Bacteria > Pseudomonadati > Pseudomonadota > Betaproteobacteria > Neisseriales > Neisseriaceae > Neisseria > Neisseria maigaei. Next base: position 96,203 of record NZ_CATQFT010000060.1, read on the forward strand.
TAATGTCGGGATTCAGCGTCGAACCGATGACAAATTCTGTTGAACCGCCCCCGATGTCGATAACCAGCATTTTGCCGCCGCCGGGGGGGAGGGTGTGGATCACGCCGGTATAAATCAGCCGCGCCTCTTCGCGCCCGGCGATGATTTCGATGGGGAAACCTAATGCCGCTTCGGCACGGGGCAGGAAGCCCGCGATGTTTTTGGCGACGCGGAATGTATTGGTCGCCACGGCGCGTACCTGTTCGGGGCGGAAGCCGCGCAGACGTTCGCCGAATTTTGCCAGACAGTCCAAAGCCTGTTCTTGGGAAGCGGCACTCAGGTTTTTCTGTTCGTCCAGTCCGGCGGCGAAGCGCACCATCTGTTTGAACGAATCGATGACTTTCAACTGTCCGTTGTTGTTTTCGCAAATCTGGAGGCGGAAACTGTTGGAACCCAAATCGACGGAGGCAAGGACGTTTGCGGGGGTGGTGGTCATGGCGGATACCGGCGGGGGAAAAACGCAATGTTACTCTGACGGTGCAGGCGTTGACAATAAATGATGCGGCTGTTTTTGATTCTGCTCACAGATGTTGCCGACGGTATGTTTCCGACAGCAAAAAATGCCGTCTGAAAAACGTTCAGACGGCATTTTTGCGCTTATTTGAAATCCTTTTCCACGCTCATGAAAATCTGCGTGTTTTTGCGTGTGTAAAAACTTTTCATATTGCTGTCGATTTTCAGATAGCGGAAATTGAGTTGCGGCGTAAAGCCCTTCCAAGAGATTTTGTCGTGCCACAACGACAGGTTTGCCTGATATTCGTGGTCTTTGCGCGGGAAGCGGTACACAATGGTCCCGGGTGCATCAAAAGTCCTGTGGGTATAGCGCAGGTTTGCCCGCAGACCCAAGCCGCCGTCGAACGTTTTGACCGCGCCGACACGCAAACCCTTGCGGACGGAAGCCTGTTCCGCCTCTTTCGTCATGTCGTGCGACCAGTCCGCACCGCCGTAAAGCAGCCAGTCTTTCGGCGCGGAATACATCAGCGTCGCGCCCGCCAGAGGCATATGGCTGTCGTATCGGGCGGCGGTGCGGTCTTCCTGATAATGCTTCCACATATTGCCCACGTTCAGCGTCAACCGCCAGCGTTCGCTCAAGCGTTGGGAGAAATCGGCATTGAAGCCGCCGACGAAATTGTATCGGCTGCCGCCTAAGAGGTTTTGCTCGATAAACGGCACGATGCCGAATGAGCGCGTTACCGAACGGTTTTTATAGCCGAACGACAGGCGCAGGCTCTGTTCGCTGAAATCTTTGTTATCCCAATAATGCACGCCGCCGCCGCTGATGCCGCCGTAGAGGAAATGATGCCCGCCCGCATTGATTTCGCGCGACACGCCCAAGCCGTAGCGCAAACCGTGTGCCTTTTGCGGCAGGCTGTCGGCGGTTTTAGTCCAGCTTTTTCCTGCAAATTCAATCGTTTTTTCGGACGAAGCGTTGTTTACATTGTCCGTTTGCTCGTATTGCAGCGACACATCGGGCTTCCAGCCTTGAGCCTTGTCTATGGCGGCAAGATAGCGGTCGGCAAGCTGCTGCATCGGCGGCTGCAAATCAGGTTTCGCCCGCTCCAATTCCGCCTTCGCCTCACGGTACTGCCTGTTTTCAAACAGCATTACACCCAAATCGAAACGCGGATACGCCAAATCGGGCTGTTGCGCCAAAATGCCGCGATACAAAGCCACCGCCTCGTCATGGCGCAACTGGCTGCGGCGCAAACCGCCCAGCGCGTAATCGTGCAGAACCGGATTGAAATCCGGCAGGGCGCGATAGCTTTCCAGCAGCGTTTGCAGCGTGTCCCAATCTCGGGCGACGACGGCGCGGTTGATCTGCTCTTCCAAACCCGCAAGAGAGGCATTGCCGTCTGAAACGGCTTCTCCGGCTGCAAGGGTTTCAGACGGCACGGACGCACCCGTACCGAAAGCCGCCTCGTTGGAAAACTTCTTATGCGTCGCCACAGGCTTGATTTCGGTCTCTTCCGCCTTGCTGACAGGCGCAACAACAGGCGCGGCATCCCGCTTCGGCGCGGCACGCTGCAACAGGCGGAAGGCATTGTCGATCTGTTCGTCAAAAGATGAAGCATGGGAAGAAAGCGGCAGAACCGGAATTTCCGTTTCGTCAGTCCTTTCAAGCCTTTCGGCAGGCACTATCCTATCGTCGAACTTGCCGTCCACGAACACCTGCTTCGACACGGGTATGGGCAAAACGGGCGTTTCGGCAACGGCCGCCGTCGGCACGGACAAAAGAAGCAAAGCAAATTTTTTCATAAGTCAAACAGTTTCAGGGCAAGGGACCGGACGGGCAAACCGCGCAGTCAAATGGTCGAAATGCCGTCTGAAAGACCGTTTCCGGTTTCAGACGGCATTTGTATCAGGCGGGATTAACGGGAACCGGCAAAGCCGATTTCGCCGTTATTAACCGTACCGACGATTTCTTCGGCATTGGCACCGAAGAAGCCGAGTTCGTAATCACCTTTATTAGAAGAACCTTTAATACCGTAGCCTTGAAGGCGGCTTCCATCAATTTCGTTATTATGATCGATATGGGTTATGTTGCCCTTGTTCAAGACGACTTTTTCACCCAAGCCGGTAATGTTGCCTTCACCCGTTCTTTCGTTGAAATTGACGGAGTAGCTCAATACGCCTTGATTTTGTCCGTCAAATGCAGCACCGGAATAAGTCGCTTTACCGGCTGCGGGCAAGGTTTCAGTCGGCGTACCTTTGATGGTCAGATAATCTTCATCACGGATAGTCTCAGTTCGATTCACTCCGGGCCCTTGAATCGAGTAGGAAGTCGGTTTAACGCCAGCAATCAGAGAATAATTCTGACGGTAGATATGGGACTCGCCCTTGCGGGTTAGTGTATAAGTTTCACCATCTGCACGTACCTGTGCAGATTCTGTATGTGCATTGTGGGTCAGCTGTTTCAAAGGTACTTTAGACAAATCAAGAGAGCCGCCATTGGCATTTTGGCCCAGAGTGCTGACTTGGTAAGTCAAAACAGTTGCACTATTCACACCATATTCCCTAGCCAACTTACGCACATCTGCTTCAGCCTCACTTCTCAATCCACTGACGCTGACTGAAAAATTAGGTGTGTCGTTTGTCAGAGTGGAGGGAGGAGGATTGTCGTTGGCAGCGGACGGTTGCGTTGCAGAGTTGCCGCCGTTGTTGGACGGCTGTGTCGCTGTGTTGCTGCTGTTGCCGGATGGTTGCGTTGCAGAGTTGCCGCCTGCTGCCGCCTGGGTGCTTGCGTCGTTGTAGTAATAATTGTTGTAAGTTCTAGTGGTTTTACAAGCTGCCAGGCTCAAGGCAATCATGCTCAATGCGAAAACTTTGTTCAAAGTCATCATAAATCTCCAAAATTTCAGAAATTAAAGTAAATAAGTTTATGGTTGTGTAAACCGCTTCCCATTATGCCCATATTCACTTTTACTGGCAACTAAATTGTTAATACTATCAATTATTCTGTTTAAAGAAGGTAACAGTCGGCTATTCATAATCCGCCATTATGCATACCGAACAAGATAAAACCGATTTCAGCGAACGTTTGAAAACAGCAATACGCCTCGCGGGTTTGGACGAGCTGTCCAATGCCAGTCTCGCCAACCGCTTCAATCTGCGCCATCCCAATCAGCCTGTCAGTACGCAGGCGTTTCACCATTGGCTGGTCGGCAGGTCGATTCCGACTCCGGACAAAATCGAGACGCTGGCAAAATGGCTGGATACCAGCGCGGAATGGCTGCGCCACGGCAGGCTCTCCGGCACGGAAGGTGCGGCTTCGCCGCAAGAAGCCCTGCTGTTGAAATATTTCCGCCTGCTGCCACCCGAAAAGCGTGATGCGCTGATGGTGCTGCTGCACCATCCGGACGACAGATAGCCGGTGAAAACGGGAAATGCCCGGACGGTGTTGCCTGTGCCTGTTTGGACAAGTGTTCTTGAGAGCGGTAAAATCGAGATTTGCCTGAAAAGGGCAGGGCGATATGCCGTGCTTGGATTTTGTGCGCGGTTTTTCGCGTTGAAAGCAATCATGTCTGTTTGAATATTTAATGCCGTCTGAAACATCCGGACGCGCACCCGTTCCCTATGAAAAAACCGACCGATACCCTACCCGTCAATCTGCAACGCCGCCGCCTGCTGTGTGCCGCCGGCGCGCTGCTGTTCAGTCCTCTGGCGCACGCCGGCGCGCAACGTGAGGAAACGCTTGCCGACGATGTGGCTTCCGTGATGAGGAGTTCTGTCGGCAGCGTCAATCCGCCGAGGTTGGTGTTCGACAATCCGAAAGAGGGCGAACGTTGGTTGTCCGCCATGTCGGCACGTTTGGCAAGGTTTGTCCCCGATGAGGAGGAGCGGCGCAGGCTGCTGGTCAATATCCAGTATGAAAGCAGCCGTGCCGGTTTGGATACGCAGATTGTGTTGGGGCTGATTGAGGTGGAAAGCGCGTTCCGCCAGTATGCAATCAGCGGAGTCGGTGCACGCGGCCTGATGCAGGTTATGCCGTTTTGGAAAAACTACATCGGCAAACCGGCGCACAACCTGTTCGATATCCGCACCAACCTGCGTTACGGCTGCACGATTCTGCGCCATTACCAGAACCTTGAAAAAGGCAACATCGTCCGTGCACTTGCCCGCTTTAACGGCAGCTTGGGCAGCAATAAATATCCGAACGCCGTTTTGGGCGCGTGGCGCAACCGCTGGCAGTGGCGTTGATTTTGAACCCGCTCCGCAACCGAAATACGGCGAATCCTGTATAATCCGAAAATCTGTTCACTGGAAGTTCAGACGGCATTGCAACTGTTGATGCCGTCTGAAAAATTATTTATGGCAAGAGACAACCGCATCCAAATGTTTCCGCACGAATGGCGCGCCAGTACGACGCTTTCCGGCGTGTACGCGCTGCGTATGCTCGGTATGTTCCTCGTGTTGCCCGTTTTGGCAATATATGCCGCCTCGCTGCCCGGTGCGGAAGACAATAAAACGCTGGTCGGGCTGGCAATGGGCATTTACGGGCTGACGCAGGCATTGCTGCAACTGCCTTTGGGCATCGCTTCCGACAAGTTCGGACGCAAGAAAACCATTTATGTCGGGCTGATTGTGTTTGCCGCCGGCAGCTTTCTTGCCGCCGCCGCCGATACGCTGCCTATGCTGGTTGCCGCCCGTGCCATACAGGGGGCGGGAGCGGTCAGTGCGGCGGTTACCGCGCTGCTTGCCGACTTGACGCGCGACGGCGTGCGTACCCGCGCGATGGCGATGATCGGTTTGAGTATCGGTCTGACGTTTTCGGTCAGCCTGGTGGTTGCGCCGATGATTGCCGACGCGGTGGGCGTTCGCGGACTGTTTATGCTGACCGGCATTCTGACCGTTGCCAGTATCGGCGTGGTGGCGTTTATGACTCCCGACCCGGAGGTTTCTAAGCTGCACGAAGATACACAGGCCCAGCCTGCACGTATAGGCGAAGTTTTGAAAAACCGTCAACTGCTTAACCTTGATTTCGGTATTTTTGCCCTGCATGCCGCGCAAATGGCATTGTTTACCGCGCTGCCTTTCGCGATGACCCGGCTCGGTTTGGAAAAAATCCAGCATTGGAAAGTATATCTGCCCTCGACCATTACGGGCTTGGTGGTGATGGTTCCGCTGATTATCGTCGGCGAGACGCGCAACAAGCTCAAGCAGGTTTTTGTTTTGGGCATCGTCTGCATCGCGGCGGCGCAGCTCGGTTTGCTGTCCGGTATGCACTCGATTTGGCTGATTACCGCTTATCTGGTTGTTTACTTTATCGGTTTTAATGTGTTGGAAGCCAGCCTGCCGTCTATGGTTTCCAAAATCGCGCCGTCCGACCTGAAGGGTACGGCGATGGGCGTGTACAACACGATGCAGTCGCTCGGACTGTTTGCCGGCGGCGCGGCAGGCGGCTTGCTGTTTCAAAAATACGGCTTTTCCGGCGTGTTTGCCTTTTGCAGCATATTGATGCTGCTGTGGCTGGTGATTGCCGTTTTATCGCCCGCACCCAAGCCCGTCAAAAACCTCAGTTACCCTGTCGGCGGCGTGTGGCAGGGCAATCGGGACGGATTGCAACGCGCCCTGTTGCAACTCGAAGGCGTGGAAGACATCGGTTTCAGTTTCGACGGGCAGACCGTCTATCTTAAAGTGTTGCAGAAGGGTTTCGATCAGGCTGCCGCTGAAAAAATCATCACAGGAGTTTAAAAAATGTCATTGAACAAAGTCATCCTTATCGGCCGACTCGGACGAGATCCCGAAGTGCGCTATATGCCCAACGGCGAGGCGGTGTGTAATTTCAGCGTCGCCACCAGCGAAACTTGGAACGACCGCAACGGCCAACGTGTGGAGCGCACCGAGTGGCACAACATCACGATGTACCGCAAACTGGCGGAAATTGCCGGGCAATACCTCAAAAAAGGCGGGCTGGTTTATCTGGAAGGCAGAATCCAAAGCCGCAAATACCAAGGCAAAGACGGCATCGAACGCACCGCTTACGATATTGTCGCCAACGAAATGAAAATGTTGGGCGGGCGCAATGAAAACAGCGGCGGCGCGCCTTACGAGGAAGGTTACGGTCAGAGTCAGGAGGCTTACCAACGCCCCGCGCAGCAAAGCCGGCAGCCTGCCCCCGACGCGCCGTCCCATCCTCAAGAAGCACCAGCCGCGCCGCGCCGCCAACCCGTGCCGGCCGCCGCCTCGGTCGAGGACATTGACGACGACATCCCGTTCTGAGTTACATATAATTTAAAACTGTAAAATAAAATCTCTATAAATATAGAGAACCCCTTATTTTAAAGGGGTTCTCTTTTTTTACATTTATTTGACATGGAAAGCTTATTTTTTGTAGTATTTATATATATTTAACTTGTAAATTAAGTGTTATGTATAAACTAATAACAATCCTTTTTTCAAATGGAGGGCGTTTCCCTCTATTGGTTAATGAGAAAACAGATATCCCTGATTTTTATTCTACCTTATGGGTAACTGTAGAACTACGTAATCAATCCGCAGTAAACACAATTAGGAATAAGCTGGGAACTATACAGTGGATAATGAATTGGGAAAAACAGAATAATCTTGTTATTAGCGATCTAATTCATAACAAAACACTCTTAACAGAAAGCCAATTAGAATCCCTTATTCGACATATGAGAATAAATATAAAAAAGCAAAAGAATGTAATCAATACAAAAAAAGTGTGTCAATGAAAGGTAGGACTCAATTTATTGATATTTATTCTTCCGTATCTCTTAGTCATCAATATAATAGACTAACAACGCTTTCAGAATACATATTATTTCTATCTAAAGTAATTAATGTATCTAACAAATATATCGCAAAATTGACGAAACTAATTACGTTAATTAAAGAGTCAAGACCTAAAAATCATAAAACATTATCTATCAAACCAGAAAGTGAGCTACCTGATGGATTGTTAGATGAGTTTATGTCTATTGCGAACTTTTCTAATCCTAATAATCCATTTCAAGATATTGGAATTAGAAAAAGAAACCATTTGATGTTTATCTTATTAAAGGAATTAGGGATTAGAAGAGGAGAGCTATTATCAATTCAAATCCCATTTATTGATATAGGAACAGCCAAATCCTCAATTACAATTAGACGAACGCATGATGATAAATTTGACACAAGGAAGAAGCAAGCTGTAAGTAAAACGAAAGAAAGGCGACTTCCTATTTCACAAAATATAGCTCAACTTATCAATGACTATATTATGAACTATCGCTCTAAGATTCCTAACGCTAATAAACATCCATATTTATTTGTAACCCATCGAAAAGGAAAAACGCAAGGAAACCCAATTAGTACCAGTTCTTTTGATAATGTTATTGTATCAACGATGAAAAAGATAGATTCTAAATTTTCGATTATTCATCCACATATTTTTCGTCATGAATGGAACTTAGATTTTTCACGAAAGGTGGATAAAAATAATCAAAATATAAATCATGATTCTTCTCATAAAGATTTTATTTCTCCCGAAAAAGAAGCAAAGATGAGACAACATCTTATGGGACATACATCCGAGAAATCAGGAAATATTTATAATCAACGTTATATAAGAGAAAAAGCTAACAAAATATTATTAGATCTTCAGATTGACTTTCAAAAAAAGGTTGATAATTATGAATCAGAATAAACGTTTTAGACAGTCAAGAGATGGGTATGCATTTGATGAAAATGAAAACTCTTGGCATATAAGTAAAGATATTACAATTAATTTCTCTCAATCTGTATTAGATATAGATCATAAAACACTAGAAGGATTTAAAAAAACACTTGCTATTTATGCTGAAAAATATTCTAGCTACCATACTTTTAATATGCATCGTCGATTCCAAGAATTTGTAATGACTACTAACTCAAATATTATTGATAAATTTGTGATAATAAATTGGAAAGCTACTTTAGGTAAAGAACGTGAGTGGCATTTAGGAGCATTAAAGGGTTTTTTACTGTCATGGCATGAGTATGGCTATTATGGAGTTGACAAATCTGTTGTGTCGTTGCTAGAAAGTTTTACTTTGAGTGGAAATGATAAAGGTAAATCGGTATTAATGAGATGCCCTTATACAGGAGCATTTACCGAAAATGAAATTTTAGCTTTAATGGCTGAACTAGCTAGACTTTGGAGAGAAGATCTTATTTCATTTGAAACATATGCATATATTCACTTACTTCAAGCTACAGCTAGAAGACCGATTCAAATACGTCATTTAAAATTTGAAGACCTAAGAAAGGAAATCTCTCAAGGAACATGGAATTATTTTCTACATATTCCTAGTGCAAAAAAAAAGAGGAGGATTATTTAGAGAAACGTTTAAAAAACTTGCTATCACAGAGGAGTTATATTTAATTCTCCTAAACTTTATAGAATACCAATATAAGAAATTGCTTAGTTTGGTTGATGAAACCTTTATTTCTGGTTATAAAATGAAATTACCAATGTTTATTGATTGGAATTGTTTAAAGAAGAATATCAAAAATAGGAATTTTGATCTTTCATTATTAAACAAAGATATTTTTCATTATTCTGCTTCTTCGTTGGAGCTATACGCATTACGAAAATTCTGTATTCACCAAAAAGCAATTTCAGAACGAACAGGTGAGATTATTCATGTAACAGCAAGACGTTTTCGTCATACAAGGGGGACTAACCTAGGGAGAAAAGGAGTTGGTGCAGCGATTATAGCAGAACTACTAGATCACTCAGATACACAAAATGTGAAAGTCTATACTGAAAATACAGCAGATACAGTGCAATATATTGATCGCGTTATGGGTGCTGAAATGGGAAAACTCGCTCAAGCCTTTACAGGTAAAATTATTTCTAACTTAAATGAAAGTGAGAGAGGGTACGATCCAACATCTTTAATAACCAATAACGGAATAGATACGATAGGTGCTTGTGGAACAAATGATTTTTGTATAACTGGCTATGAAACTTGTTATTTATGTCCTAAGTTTAGGCCACTCATTGATGACCCTCATCAGCAAATCTTAAATAAGTTGTATGAAGAAAAGGAAGAACGTTTAAAACAAACTAAAAGTATAGATTATACATCATCCAAAGATCGTATTATTTTAGCTGTTGAATATGTTGTTCAAGCTTGCAATGATATGAAAAGAACTATGGTAAGTCACTGATTATGAACAATCTAATTTTCTCTCCAAAAGATAATAATCCTAAATCTAATTTAGAGAAATTTATTAATTTCAGTAAAAATCAGCTTACTATCTTTGGAAATGATTGCTGGGAAAACAACCAATGGAAAACAACATTCAGCATTTATCCAGTTCAGGTTCGTTTTTCCACAGAAAGAATTAAGTCTACAGCTTATAAATATGAGCCATTAGCTGCACCATTCATTGAATTTGCCAAAGCCTATATTCGTTATACTTATTCTCTAAATCCCATTCGTAATTTAGCCAGACATATTGAATCTTTACGTATAGTTGAAATGGCTCTCTATAATATTAAAGGAAGGGCTGACATACTTCAGCTTGATTATTTAGTTATTCATGAAGTAGAAAATATCGTATCAAAAAAATATAAAAAAGGTACGAAATCAGTCAATAAATTAGGTTATCAAATTCAAAAATTATTTGATTTTTGCAGAGAAAATCAAATTACATCTCGACTACCTTTATGGGAAAATCCCTATAAACGCCCTAGAGATTTGACTATATTACTGGATGAAAAAGGAAAAGAATACCGTTCAAGTAAAATGCCAACTGATGAAGAAATGATGCTGGTTGCTAAACTCTTTCATGATGCCCCCAATTTAGACAAAGAAACTGAATATTATACAGCTGTTATGGCTCTACTTATGGTCGCTCCATCTCGTTGTTCTGAGTTGATGTCTTTATCTGTTAATTGCTTAGAATGGGAAGAAGATAGCTTAGGAAATAAGCAATTAGGGATCCGATGGATACCAGCAAAAAATGGTAAAGAGGGATTAAAATGGGTTCCTAGCTGTATGCAAGATATTGTTGTTGAAGCGGTTAAACGTTTAACGAATATAAGCTCTTTGGCTAGAGAGGTTGCTAAATTTGCAGAAGAAAATCCTAATATATTGATGTTATCCAATAAAGAGCTTGCACCATCCCATTCTTTATACCAAAAGCATTTGACTAAAAGTGAAATTGCTGAAGTGTTAGATATTGATTCCAAAAATAGTTGTAATACTAAATGGTTTAAAAATTTAATAAGTGAAAACGATGGAATTATAACTTATGAGATACTAGGGAAATTTTTGTATAAGAAATACACATCAAAATTTAATAATTGGCCTTATGTTGATAAACATAAAAGCGTGAAGGTTTCTGAGGCTTTGTTATTATTCAGAGAAAATGAATTTCATGATGATTTTTCCCCTAAAAGTTTTTCTTTTGTGTTACCAACAGTGAATCAAATTAATGATAGATTTTGCTATTCTGAAACTCGCCCTAAAACATCATTATGGGAAAAGCATTGTATAGGCACATCCAAAGGAAAATTTATAAGATTGCCATCACACAATGCAAGACATTGGTTAAGCACAAAAGCTGAACGAGGTGGAATGGATGAGTTAACTTTAGCTAACTGGGCAGGAAGAGCTAGAGTTGCAGATAACAAAGCTTATGATCACAGAACAGAAGAAGAAAAAAGCGAGTCGGCTCGAGATTTACTCATTCCGGAGGATATTTCAATATTAGATAAAATTTATTTAAATCTTCCTGTTACCTATGAAGACTTAGGAAAAGATAGAATCGGAATAGCAACCGTAACAGAAATAGGTATTTGCGAACACGATTATGCGATGTCTCCATGTTCTCGTCACGGTGATTGTGAAACATGTAAAGAGCTTGTTTGTATTAAGGGTTTAGAGTCTTCTTTAGGAATTTTAAAACAGCGCGAGATTCAACTAACAGAGCAATTAAGTAAAGCGAAAGAACACCATAGAATAGGTGTTTTTGGAGCAGATCGTTGGATAAGTAACCTATGGTGGAGATTAACACATATAAAAACTAAAATTAAATTCTTAGAAAATAGTGAAATCCCAAATGGATCGTTATTACGAATGCCTGATGAGTATGACCCTTCTCCAGTTAAATTAGCTTTACAAGAAAAAGGAATGGATATAGATATTCAAAAACCAGAAACAGCTAAATTAGACGATGAGTTATATAGACTAATGGAGTTATAGTATGCCAAAAATTCTTGTTACAGAAGAAAATTTAGAAGATATCATCATGATGATTAAGACTTGGGAAGATAAACTAACATGGGATTTACTTTGTTCTAAAGTTTCAGAATTATTGAATGTTAAAAGCATTGAGAGACAATCACTAGCTAATTATCCAGATATACAAGAGGCATTTAGCAAACAAAAACAAAAAATTAAAGAAAAGGTAAAGGCTAATCCAGAACCAAATGTAACAATGGATTATCTGCAAAAACAAGTAAATAATTTAAAGGCTCAGGTACAACGATTGGAAGAAATCAATGAACGATACAAGCAACAATTTATTGTATGGCAATATAATGCATATATGCATGGTATGACCCAAGTTACTTTAAATAAGCCTCTTATTGCTGTTAACCGCCAACGTAGGTAATTTATAGGATGTAAGGTAAATTATTTTTACTATAGTAGTCTCTACAAAAGATTGTCTGAAAATCAATTTTCAGACAATCTCTTCACACCTATTAAACTTCTTGATGGGTAGAGTAGAAGACAGTTTTCATCAGCATCTACTTCTTCCGGGCAGAGAGATACAGCAGTTTAATGGCGCGTCAAACACTATTATACTGAACTACTTTCCGCTCAAGCCCGCACCGCAGCTTGCAGCAGTCTCCACTAAATCTTTATTTTGTTAACAATATGGATTCGCTCAGCTTCGCCCACGTCTTGCAGGAGACAAGCACGCGGCCATGTATGCAAAAATTTAAGACTGCTGCATGATCATTAATCCCAAAGGTATTCCAAAAAAATAATTGTCCAAACTGATTATCGGAACAGGAGCGCGATTGAAGTGTAACGCGAAATTTCAGGCAATCTGCATACCCCGCAATGACTGTGGTTGTCTAACCCTCGCCATTTCAGGAATGAACCATGCCAAACACCCCCGCTCATATCATCCAATCAACACATGTCTACGACTGTACGATATCCACTTGCGTACTGGCTGGTTGGACCTTCACGCGCTACCACACGCCCGGTAAGTCCGAGTATGCTGTGGTGTACGGCACGGTCGCCCAAGACGGGGCGGGACGCTTTGCCGCAGGCAGCCGAATCCGCACTTCGCCCGTTACCCGATGGGCGGCACCGCTGGCCCATACGCACAACTCGGTGTATTGCCTGCCGGAAGGTGCAGGCTGCTTTTGCGACCTGCCTGCAACCTTACAGCCTGCCATAGACAGTTTGGGTATCGAACCTGCCGAAGCGGCCGTTATCCTGCAAAACGCCTTCATGCAGCCTGCACATGCTTTACCTGAAACCGCCTGTTTCGGCGTTCCGGTGATGCGGCCGGCAGGACGGGGCGATTGTCCGGTCGTCATGGAGCGCCACATCGCCGAATTGCCGTTCTACCTGTTTTGGCGGGACAGCAGTATCGGTTCCGCCCAAAGCCTGATAGACGGGCAAGCCGCCGTGTTTCTGCACGATTGGCACGCATTCTGCCGTCTGTTTATCCGTACCGGTAAACACCGCTGCCAAACCGGCCACACAGGCAATCAAGCGGAAGACGGCCAATACAGCTATTTCGGCCTGCCGATTGTGCATACGCCAGAACAGGATAATGCCCCTGCCATATCGGAAGCCGACATTGCCAAACTACCGTTTTACACCTATTGGCACACCGCCTGCGCTTCCGATGTACATCCGTTGGCAGACGGCACACGCGTTGTGCCCCTTGCCGATTGGGAAGCCTTCTGCCAACGGTTGGTATTGACCGGCAGATAGGTGGGCAAAAAAGTGCAGGCTGCTTTTTATCGCCCCAACCCCGTTTCAGACGGCCTCTAAAGCAGCCTGCACCTTATTTTTCATTGTCAGATGACCAGAAACCGAGTATCCCATGCCTCAAACCTATTTCACCGCCGACTGGCACTTCTCCAATCCCAACATCGCCCGATACTGCCCGCAATTCCGCCTACAAAGCGATAACGCCGACGAGCTGAACGAATACCTGATCGACTGCTGGAACCGCGTCGTTACCCCGCAAGACACTGTGTACAACCTCGGCGATGTCTGCTTTGCCAAAAAGCCCGCACACATCGAAGCCGTGCTGCAACGGCTTAACGGGCAACACCATTTGATCTACGGCAACCACGACTACCTGATTAGGCAAAACGAAGCACATTTCCTCGACACGCGCAAAGCCGACGGCAATCCGTTACTCTCATCCACAAGCCATTACCTGCGGCTCAAACTGCCCGAAATCAGCAATACCGCGATTTTGTGCCACTATCCCTTATATGAATGGGACGGCATCCACCACGGCCTATACCACCTCTACGGCCATCTGCACGACCGCATGGCTGCCGTCAAAGGACGCGCCCTCAATGTCGGCTGGGATATGCACGGCCGTTTCCTGACAGTACAGGATATTGACGGCTTCCTGCGCGACCTCCCTGCCGTGCAGTATTTCGACGACAAGCAAAACGTTATCGTTGGTAACAGCACGGTAGATGCGGCTGCAAAAGTTCGGGCGAGATTGGCGGCATTGAACCAATGAGCTTTTATTTTAGAAATGAATTTTCAGGTAGCCTTGAATGGTGCAGGCTGAGACCTTTGCAAAATCCCCCCCAAAAATCCCCTAAATTTCCACCCAAGACATTTAGGGGATTTTTTGGGGGGGGGGGAATTTTGCAAAGGTCTCAGGCTGGCTGTCATGTGCCAAACGTAATTTAAAAAAGTTGTCCCACTCCGTTGCCGTAACGACGACTTCCGCCCACATAAACGGTTCAAGAAGTCGGTTGGCGATTTGCTTATGCAAGCCTAAATCCAGCAGGGTTTCAGCGTAGATGACTGCTTCATCTCTTGCGGTTAGCCAGGTTGCTTCACATTCGTCGCTTACCTCTACGCCAAGCGAACCGTCTGCTACCATTCCTGCTTGATTTTTACCCCATTGGACGGGTATCACCGGGTCATTTCTAACCTGCTCAAGCAATTTTGCAGTAGGGATTGCCCTACTGCTGGCGGCGTTTTGAACTGAACATCCTATGCTTATTAAACTGAGACAATATAAATCTAGGCATCTTCAGTTGCAGAGTCGTAATCCTGTTACGACGGGTTTATTTTTATTGATAAATCCTGTAAAATACTACTCCTACTTTTACAAAGTACTGATTATAATGGATTTAAATGTAAACATTAGGAATTTTGGTAAAATCTCCCACGCCTCGCTCGTTATCCGCCCCTTTACGGTCATTACCGGATGCAATTCCAGCGGCAAGAGTTTTATTACCAGAGGGCTGTACAGCATCCTGCACACGCTGAATCAAGACGTTGTGTCCGCCTATCTGATAAACAGCCTCAACAGTCTGGAGAGGTTGGTCTCACTGATTTGGGACGGCATCCCCCGACGTTCCGCACAGGACGAGATGCTGTTGGAGGATTTCGTGTCTAAGTTGGAGGGGTTGAAGCATGAAATAGCGGGCAGGCTGGACTTCTTGGCACTCCTGAAGTCCGGCGACCTGTTGAAGTCGTTCGTTCCCGATGTGGAAAATCTGGAGGATGATGTCGCCCGTCTCGGAAGCCAACTGCAGGCGGGGAAGGGGACGAAGATGAAGGCCATCGGACCTTTATTTTTGAAATTACAGACGAGGTTGGGCGAATTTGCAGACAGTTTGGACGACTGGCTCTCCGTCTATACATACTCTTTAGAAAACGGATTGAAGAAGGCGTTCTCGGAAAACTTCCAAGTGGCCGACCTGCCACGCCTGCTGCAGAACCCCAACGCGCCTGCGAGGTTCGGGATGGATGACGATACGGCCGAAATTCAGGTGGGTACGGATGGTGGCATCAGATTCAAGGTCAGCCACAGCCTGCTGAACGAGTTGCATAGTTTGAAGAACGTGGTGTACTTGGAGTCCCCCGTCTATTACAAGATGAGGAATGTCCTGCGCGATTCCCGCATATCGCGGATGAATATGCTGCGGAGGGGTGCGGTTAATCCCGTACCCAAGTATTTCTACGATTTGGACGAGCTTTTGGAAGCCAACCTGCCCGGTGTGCCGGAAGACCTCGAACGAATCGCGGAAAAGGTTGAGTCGCTGATTAAGGGGAATCTGGCAATTACGCCGAACGGCGAAATTGTTTACCAAGAGGAAGGCCGTACTCCTGTTCCGTTGAACATGGCTTCGTCAGGTATTTCCAATATGGGGATGATAGCCCTGCTGTTGCGGCGCAATGTGTTGAACAAGGGCAGCTTCCTGTTTATCGACGAACCGGAAATGAACCTGCACACCACTTGGCAGCACGCGATGTTGGACGTATTGCTGGATTTGGGTCGGGCAGGGGTCAATGTCGTGATTGCGACGCACAGTTTGGACATGTTGCACCGTTTGGAGGCCGTTGTAGAGGGTTCGGACGGCGGGGTAGGGGAGATGGTCAGTATCAACAGGCTGTCGACCGAAGGTGAAACCCTGCACGACAAAACCGTTTTGCAGGGTATCAGGGAAGCCAAAAAAGTGCTGGGCGAACCGTACCTCAAGGTGCTTCAGGACAGGTTGCCGTAATGCGGAATATCGTCGAATTTAAAGAGTTGATGCAGCATGAAATCCCTGAATGCCCGGTCGTTCTCACCTCTGAGGGTTATAAGTTGGACGGGCAGCACGGGATAAAGTCTGCATTGAGGATACTTGACCGCAACGGAGGCACGCCGAAAAGCTGCGACTACCTCCAACCGTATAAAGATACGCTGTTATTGGTTGAGTTTTCCGATTTGGCCGCGCAACACAGACGTTGTGGAACTACCCTTGAAACCCTCAATTTGACTGTCCTTTCCCGTTCGGAACGCAACAGGGTGGAGGACAGGCTGGGGGCGGAAGAGGAGATAAAGAACGAGTTGAGGGATAAAATCCGCGATACGGATTTCATCCTGAGGGAGGTGAACTCGAGGCAGATGCTGGAGGGACTGCCTGATTTGCAAGTCTGCCGGTTCCATATTTTTATTGTGTGGCATCCGTTGGATAATCCTTTGGAAAAATACGACACGGCACGACTGCTGGACGGTTTGAGGTTGAAGCTGGATGCTGACATAAGCCGCTGCCTCTTGGGCTACTTTACGGATGTGCCGGTTCATTTTTTGACCGTGGAAGCCTACGAAGCCCGATATGGAGTGTCTGCCGTCGGCTCTAACCCTCAAACGGATATACTTGTCACCGCTGCCGACGATTGACTGCACACATGTAAAAGACCGCCTGAAAACGTTTTCAGGCGGTCTTTGTCGTTCTTAGAACGAATATCGCAGGCCGACGTTCGCTGTCGCACCTTTGACGGTTCCCATTTTGTCGTTGGCATGGGAAATGCCGCCGTGGTGCGAACACGTTCCGCGCCCGTTGCTGTTCGACTGCCATCCGTCGGCGCACGAGTTCTCAGAAGTCAGGTCAAATGCCCATTTGAGACCTTTGCAAAATTCCCCTCTTCCCCTTCACCCCCAACAGCCAAAACCTAAACACAGGTTTTTCGGCTGTTTTCGCCCCTAATTGCGCCTAATTTTACCCAAATACCCCCTTAATCCTCCCCGGATACCTGATAATCAGGCATCCGGGCCGCCTTTT
>NZ_CATQFT010000061.1:0-368 GCF_958267405.1 Neisseria maigaei
GAGGTCAGGACGTGCATAAACATCGTTTCCAAGCGGACGATAAAGGCGGAATCGGGATCAAAGCGTTCTTTTAGCCAAGCGTCTTCGGCAAGGAACTGCTCCGCGCCTTCGCCGAGTAAAACGTCGTCTTCAAATACAGCGATATACGGTAAGCTTTCGTCCAGTGCCTGTTTCCACAATACGGCGTGGCTCATAAAGCAGGCTTTTTCCACACTGCTCAAATAGGGGTGAGCCGACAAGCCGGGGACGAGTTCCGCCATCGCCTGTTCCAGCCTTTCAGACGGCATCAGTGCGTCGAAAAACTGAAACGGGATGCCGCGACTGCCGAAGGTTTCGGCAATGTGCGCCCTGCGTTCTGCGGCGGAAGC
>NZ_CATQFT010000062.1:0-62500 GCF_958267405.1 Neisseria maigaei
TTTTATATTAACAGGGGGGGGGGGGATTTTTGCAAAGCTGATTATCGTTTTCATTTGCATTGTGTTGTTTTTTGTTGACAGGTTTTGTCGGAAATGTAAAAAACGGCGGAAATATAGTGGATTAACAAATGCGGGAATGACGAAAAGCAACCTTTCCGCGTCATTCCCGCGAAAGCGGGAATCTAGAACCCCTAACGCGGCAGGAATCTATCGGAAAAAACCGAAACCGAACAGACTGGATTCCCGCCTGCGCGGGAATGACGAAGGGTTAAAGAAATGACGAGAAACGGTGGTAATTTATCGGGAATAACCGAAAACGAACGGAAATCAGGACAAGGCGACGAAGCCGCAGACAGTACAAATAGTACGGAACCGATTCACTTGGTGCTTGAGCACCTTAGAGAATCGTTCTCTTTGAGCTAAGGCGAGGCAATGCTGTACTGGTTTTTGTTAGTCCACTATAAAAAACGGCGGAAATAAATTTTTTTCCGCCTCACTTGAATTTGCCCGCACACACCCTAATTTTGCCGACTTATACGGGCGGGCCGGCAGGCGGCAGCCCGGTTTCCACTTCAATCTGTCCGAACCGTTCGGGCAGATGATTGTTTTCAAACCATTTATCGGAGCATAAATATGACCATCCGTCCTTTACACGACCGCGTCGTCGTCAAACGCTTGGAAGCTGAAGAGAAAACCGCCTCTGGCATCGTTTTGCCGGGCGCGGCCGCCGAAAAACCCGATATGGGCGAAGTCATCGCCGTGGGCGCGGGCAAAATCGGTAAAGACGGCGAGCGCCGTCCGCTGGATGTCAAAGTCGGCGACAAAATCATCTTCGGCAAATACAGCGGCCAAACCGTAAAAGCCGACGGCGAAGAGCTGTTGGTAATGCGTGAAGAAGACATCTTCGGTATCGTTGAATAATTGTTGAATTAAGTTTCAGAACCAAAGGCCGTCTGAATCAAACATGAAGTTTTCAGACGGCCTCGAACAGATTTTTAATATTGATTTGGAGAATTTAAATGGCAGCAAAAGACGTACAATTCGGCAATGAAGTCCGCCAAAAAATGGTCAGCGGCGTGAACACTCTAGCAAACGCCGTCCGCGTAACCTTGGGTCCTAAAGGCCGCAACGTAGTGGTTGACCGCGCATTCGGCGGCCCGCACATCACTAAAGACGGCGTAACCGTCGCCAAAGAAATCGAACTGAAAGACAAGTTTGAAAATATGGGCGCGCAAATGGTGAAAGAAGTCGCGTCCAAAACCAACGACGTGGCGGGCGACGGTACGACTACCGCCACCGTACTGGCGCAATCCATCGTTGCCGAAGGTATGAAATACGTTACCGCCGGTATGAACCCGACCGACCTGAAACGCGGTATCGACAAAGCCGTTGCCGCTTTGGTTGACGAGCTGAAAAACATCGCCAAACCTTGCGACACTTCCAAAGAAATCGCCCAAGTCGGCTCGATTTCCGCCAACTCCGACGAACAAGTCGGCGCGATTATCGCCGAAGCGATGGAAAAAGTCGGCAAAGAAGGCGTGATTACCGTTGAAGACGGCAAATCTTTGGAAAACGAGCTGGACGTAGTTGAAGGTATGCAGTTTGACCGCGGCTACTTGTCTCCTTACTTCATCAACGACGCGGAAAAACAAATCGCTGCGCTGGACAATCCGTTTGTTTTGCTGTTCGACAAAAAAATCAGCAACATCCGCGACCTGCTGCCTGTTTTGGAACAAGTGGCCAAAGCCAGCCGTCCGCTGTTGATTATCGCTGAAGACGTAGAAGGCGAAGCCTTGGCGACTTTGGTGGTGAACAACATCCGCGGTATTCTGAAAACCGTTGCCGTGAAAGCTCCGGGCTTCGGCGACCGCCGCAAAGCGATGCTGCAAGACATCGCCATCCTGACCGGCGGCGTGGTGATTTCTGAAGAAGTCGGCTTGTCTCTGGAAAAAGCGACTTTGGACGACTTGGGTCAAGCCAAACGCATCGAAATCGGTAAAGAAAACACCACCATCATCGACGGCTTCGGCGACGCAGCCCAAATCGAAGCGCGTGTTGCCGAAATCCGCCAACAAATCGAAACCGCAACCAGCGATTACGACAAAGAAAAACTGCAAGAGCGCGTTGCCAAACTGGCAGGCGGCGTGGCAGTGATCAAAGTCGGTGCTGCTACCGAAGTCGAAATGAAAGAGAAAAAAGACCGCGTGGAAGACGCGTTGCACGCTACCCGCGCAGCCGTTGAAGAAGGCGTGGTTGCAGGCGGCGGTGTCGCCCTGTTGCGCGCCCGTGCCGCTTTGGAAAACCTGCACACCGGCAATGCCGACCAAGACGCAGGCGTACAAATCGTCTTGCGCGCCGTTGAGTCTCCGCTGCGCCAAATCGTTGCCAACGCAGGCGGCGAGCCTAGCGTAGTCGTGAACAAAGTGTTGGAAGGCAAAGGCAACTATGGTTACAACGCTGGCAGCGGCGAATACGGCGACATGATCGAAATGGGCGTACTCGACCCCGCCAAAGTAACCCGTTCCGCGCTGCAACACGCCGCGTCTATCGCCGGCCTGATGCTGACCACAGACTGCATGATTGCCGAAATCCCCGAAGACAAACCGGCTGTGCCCGATATGGGGGGAATGGGCGGTATGGGCGGCATGATGTAAGCAATGCCGTCTGAAGCCTTCAGACAACAAACCGCACGGTCAACGCCGTGCGGTTTTTTTTTTTGCGAATAAGTGCGGCTAAGGTGCAAACCTTAAAATTGCCAACGCCGTTCTTTGCATTGTTGTTTTTTGATACGCACGCTTTTGTTTTATAGTGGATTAACAAAAACCGGTACGGCGTTACCTCGCCTTAGCTCAAAGAGAACGATTCTCTAAGGTGCTGAAGCACCAAGTGAATCGGTTCCGTACTATTTGTACTGTCTGCGGCTTCGTCGCCTTGTCCTGATTTTTGTTAATCCACTATGATTTCCCGCCATCCCAAAAACGAAGGGCGGCAGGAATTTATCGGAAAAACAGCAACCTTTCCGCCGTCATTCCCGCGAAAGCGGGAATCTAGGTTCGTCCGGTTTCGGTTATTTCCGATAGATTTCTGCCGTGTTGGGGGTCTGGATTCCCGCCTGCGCGGGAATGACGGGACTTTAGGTTTTTGTTTTTGTTTTTCTGTTTTTGTTTTTCTGTTTTTGCGGGAATGACGAATTTAAATATTGTAGGAATGTATCGGAAATTTAATATTCCACCATAGAAATTTATCGGAAAAACAGCAATCTCTCCACCGTCATTCCCGCAAAAGCGGGAATCTAGGTTTGTCCGGTTTCGGTTATTTCTGATAGATTCCTGCCGCGTTGGAGGTCTGGATTCCCGCTTGCGCGGGAATGACGGGACTTTAGGTTTCTGGTTTTGTTTTTCTGTTTTTGCGGGAATGACGAATTTAAATATTGTAGGAATTTATCGGAAATTTAATATTCCACCATAGAAATTTATCGGAAAAACAGCAACCTCTCCGCCGTCATTCCCGCGAAAGCGGGAATCTAGGTTCGTCCGGTTTCGGTTATTTCTGATAGATTCCTGCCGCGTTGGGGGTCTAGATTCCCGCCTGCGCGGGAATGACGGGACTTTAGGTTTTTGTTTTTCTGTTTTTGTGGGGATGACGAATTTAAATATTGTAGGAATTTATCGGAAATTTAATATTCCACCATAGAAATTTATCGGAAAAACAGCAACCTTTCCGCCGTCATTCCCGCGAAAGCGGGAATCTAGGTTCGTCCGGTTTCGGTTATTTCCGATAGATTCCTGCCGCGTTGGGGGTCTGGATTCCCGCCTGCGCGGGAATGACGGGACTTTAGGTTTCTGTTTTTGTTTTTCTGTTTTTGCGGGAAT
This sequence comes from Neisseria maigaei, assembly GCF_958267405.1. Lineage (NCBI taxonomy): Bacteria > Pseudomonadati > Pseudomonadota > Betaproteobacteria > Neisseriales > Neisseriaceae > Neisseria > Neisseria maigaei. The sequence continues at coordinate 3,873 of NZ_CATQFT010000062.1, forward strand.
GACGGGGAAGTTTGCGGTTGTTTCTTATGGAGTGGTTTTTGTATCTGGATAAAAAATTTTTCGTTTTCAAGCCTTCACTGCTTGCCATCGGCGTTAAATTTTTTTACGATAAGCACATAGATTGTAAACAATCGGCCACAAGCCGGTTTGTTTTTTCAGAAGACATTATCCCTGTCAGACGCTGTTTCTATATATTTCGCCTATAACGGCTTGTTTTTAATAAATAACTCAAGAGGTATCAACGTGTCTGATTCCAAAACGAAAGAACGCGCCACATTCAACAGCCGCCGCGCGTTTATGGTTGCCGCCATCGGGTCCGCCGTCGGCTTGGGCAACATCTGGCGGTTTCCCTACATTGCTTTCGACAACGGCGGCGGCGCATTCATCCTGCCCTATCTGGTCGCGCTTCTGACGGCGGGTATTCCGCTTTTGCTGCTCGATTATGCCATCGGCCACCGTTACCGGGGTTCTGCGCCCTTGGCTTTCCGCCGCCTCGGACGCTGGTTCGAGCCGGTCGGCTGGTGGAACGTGATGACCAATATCGTCATCTGCATCTATTACGCGGTGATTATCGGCTGGTCGGCAAGCTATGCCTATTATTCGTTCGATGCCGCCTGGGGTGCGAATCCGCAGGATTTCTTCTTTAAAGACTTCCTGCAAATGGCGGGTGCGGACGCGTTGGGCTTGGATTTTGTCGGCAAAGTTGTCGGTCCGCTGATCGGCGTGTGGATTTTCACTTCCGTCATTATGGCTTTGGGTGTGCAAAAGGGCGTAGCGGGCGCATCGTCGTTCTTTATGCCGCTGCTTTTGGTGATGTTTTTGATTATGGTCGGCATTTCGCTGACGCTGCCGGGCGCGGCAAAGGGGTTGGACGCGCTGTTTACGCCCGACTGGTCGAAGCTCTCCGACCCCAAGGTCTGGGTTGCCGCATACGGGCAGATTTTCTTCTCGCTTTCCATCTGTTTCGGCATTATGGTTACCTATTCTTCTTATTTGAAGAAAAAAACCGACTTGGGCGGAACGGGGCTGGTGGTCGGCTTTGCCAACAGCAGCTTTGAGCTGCTCTCCGGTATCGGCGTGTTTGCCGCACTGGGCTTTATGGCGCAGGCAAACGGGCAGGCGGTTAATGAGGTCGCCTCCAGCGGTATCGGTTTGGCATTTATCGCCTTTCCGACCATTATCAACCAAGCACCGATGGGTTGGCTGATCGGCATATTGTTTTTCGGTTCGCTGGTGTTTGCGGGCATCACTTCGATGATTTCCATCCTCGAAGTCATCATCGCCGCCATTCAGGACAAGCTGAACATCGGCCGCGTCAACGCCACGCTGCTTGTCTGCATTCCGATGGGCATCGTTTCCACCCTGCTGTTCGGTACGACTACGGGCGTTCCCGTTTTGGACGTGTTGGACAAATTCGTCAATACTTACGGCATTGTTGCCGCCGGTTTTGTTTATGTTGCCGCCATCATCATCAGCGGCAGGCTGACGGAATTACGCAAGCACTTGAACGCCTTGTCTTCCATCCGTGTCGGCGGCTTGTGGACGGTCTGCGTCGTGTTTACCGTCGTGATGCTCGGCTATATGCTGTATCAGGACACCGCCGGATTGTTGGAGAAAAACTACGGCGACTATCCGGATGGTTTCCTCAATATTTTCGGCTGGGGGATGTCGGCGGCACTGGTCGTAATCGGGCTGCTGCTGTCGCTGCTGCCTTGGAAACACGGTCAGGATTTTAATGTTAAAGACGAACACGAACATGAACAAGGAGAAGAAAAATGAGTACTTCCGCCATTGTGATGATGGTTGCCGCCATCGCGGTGATTTGGGGCGGGCTGCTGCTTTCCCTATTAAGGTTGCCGAACGAGTAAGCCTTTAGAGCGTTAAAAATGCCGCCTGAACTGTTCAGACGGCATTTGTTTTACGGCTGCCATTCGCGTTCCACCTTGCCCGACGCATCCAAAGTTTGCGCTCGGACGATATGCCCGTCCCGGTACAGGATGCGCGTCCGCAATATGCCCTGTTCGGTATAGCCTTGCGACCAACCTTGCGCCACGCCGTTTTCAACCGGCGTGTGCGAATGCAGTTTGCCGTTTGGATGGTAAATATCGACAAAGCGGTCGAACACGCCGTTTTTGACGATGCTTTTCAAGACGCGCCCGTTTGAAGAACGGATGCTGTACGCGCCGTCCGGCGTGCCTGAAGGCGGCCGGCTGTATGGGTTGGCGGGTTGGATGGGCGCGCTTTTCGGCAGGGTGTGAAGCGGCGGCCGGTCGGAGGGAAGGGCGGTGCAGCCCGCCGAAAGGAGGGCAGACAAAGCGGCAAGCAGGAGGATAATCGGGGCGTGCTTCATTTCAATTCCTTAGATATTGCACCCCATAAAAGGGGCGCGTAATTTTTTTCAACAATTCCCTTCGTCAGCCGGGCGAGACGGGGATTTGTTGCGTCGTCATTTGAAAACAGGCTGTGTTTGAATATTCCGCCGATGCGGTTCTAAGATGTAACTTTAAACGAGCAATGCCGTCTGAAGGCTTCAGACGGCATTTTGATGTTCGGCTTACAGGCAGGCGAGTTCGTTTGCCATTTGTTGTTCCAAGGTTTCGCGCCGGCGGATGAGTTTGTATCCGCCGCCGTCAACCAACACCTCCGCCGCACGGTTGCGCGCGTTGTAATTGCTCGCCATGCTGGCACCGTATGCGCCCGCGCTGCGGATAAGCAGCAAATCGCCTTCTTCGCAGGCAATGGTGCGGTCTTTGCCGAGGAAGTCGCCGGTTTCGCAAATCGGGCCGACGATGTTGGCAGTCAGCGGCGCGATGTTTTTTGGTTCTACCGCTTCGATGTGATGATAGGCATCATATAGGGCGGGGCGCATCAAATCGTTCATCGCCGCATCGACCATCACAAAGTTTTTCTCTTCGCCGTGTTTGACAAACTCGACGCGTGTCAGCAATGCACCTGCGTTGCCCACCAAACTGCGGCCGGGCTCAAGAATGAGTTTCAGACGGCGTGTGCCGATCAGTTTTTGAACCGCTTGGGCATACGCGCCCAAATTAGGCACATTTTCGTCTTGGTAAACAATGCCGACGCCGCCGCCTAAGTCCAAGTGTTCCAACACAATGCCTTCGGCGGCAAGCGCGTCAACCAAAATCAAAATGCGTTCGCAGGCTTCGACCAGCGGGCTTAAGTCGGTCAGTTGCGAACCGATGTGGCAGTCGATGCCGATGATTTTCAAATTGGGCTGTTGTGCGGCGTGGCGGTAGGCTTCGAGCGCGTCGGCGTAGGCGATGCCGAATTTGTTGGCTTTCAGACCTGTGGAGATGTAGGGATGGGTTTTGGCATCGACATTGGGGTTGACGCGCAGGGAGACGGGCGCGGTTTTGCCCAAACGCGAGGCAACCTTTTGAATGCGGTCGATTTCGGGGATGCTTTCCATATTGAAGCATTTCACGCCCGCATTCAGCGCAAACTCAATTTCTGCTTCACTCTTACCCACGCCTGAAAATATGGTTTTTGCCGCATCGCCGCCTGCCGCCAAAACGCGTGCCAATTCGCCGCCGGAGACGATGTCGAAACCGCTGCCCAGAGAAGCAAAGTGTTTGATGATGCTCAGATTGCCATTGGCTTTAACCGCATAGCAGACGAGCGGGGAAAGCTCGGCAAAGGCAGTTTGGTAGTGTTCAAATGCTTCGGTCAGCGCGGATTGGCTGTACACATAAAGCGGCGTGCCGAATTCTTCGGCAAGGCGGGGGTAGGGGACTTGTTCGCAAAACAGGGTCATATTTTCGTTTTCATTTTTGGGTTGGTTGGGCGGATTGCGGTTTGCCTTGAAGCTGCAAACCGGTTTGGATTGCGCCGAAACGCGCCGTATCGCCTTCTTTGGGCAGGTAGAGGTCGCCTTTGTAACCGCAGGCGGAAAGCAGGAGGGCGGTTGCCGCCGCAAAAAATACGCCGTATTTCATCGGTAAACTTCCTTCATAAGCGCGAATGTGGCAAGATTCGGCATCTTAAACAAAAAACACGCAAAAAGCTATGATGACCGAAAGCGAGTTTATCCGCGCGAGCGAAGCATTATTTGAACACATCGAAGACCAAATCGACGAAAACGGCTGGGATTTCGACTGCCGGTTTGCCGGAAACGTCCTGACCATCGAAGCCGGAGACGGCACGCAAATTATCGTCAACCGCCACACGCCCAACCAAGAATTGTGGATTGCCGCAAAAAGCGGCGGCTACCATTTCGCCGAGCAAAACGGCAAATGGCTGGCAACGCGAGACGGACGCAATTTTTATGATGTTTTAAACGAAGCCCTGAGCGCGGCTTCGGGCGAAGCGGTGGAAATTGCCGAATTGTAGTGGATTAAATTTAAATCAGGACAAGGCGACGAAGCCGCAGACAGTACAGATAGTACGGCAAGGCGAGGCAACGCCGTACTGGTTTAAAGTTAATCCACTATATAATTTGAGTATTCCCACAAAGAGAGCGTTCCCCAATGGCACAATTACCGCTATATCTGACTTCCGAAATCAAAGACTTTACTGTCGGCACGCCTAAAGTTTTAGAATCATTTTCCAAACATATCCCTTATGGCGTCGTCTTTGAAGACGACGGCGACACGGGCTACTTCTATGCCGCTTCGCAAGACGGGATTTTAGATGCCTTGCACATCTACAATGTCGAAGATGTATCCGACAAACATATCCCCAATCATGTCTTGATTTTATGGGATGATGCCTGCACCATAGCCGCATTGTGCATCAACGGCTACATCCATGCCGTCTATGATTTTGTCGAACAGGCAGGATATTGCCGCAACGGCTTCCCTGAAGCAGGCGGCGAATGGGTGAAAGTCGGAAACCGCGTCTTGTGCGATGAATTGCTGGACAAAATCCTATCCCGAAAACCTACATAAACCACTCAAAAGGATACCCAAATGCCCTTACTAGACAGTTTCAAAGTCGATCACACCCGTATGCACGCCCCCGCCGTACGCGTGGCGAAAACCATGACCACGCCCAAAGGCGACACCATTACCGTGTTTGACCTGCGTTTTTGCGTTCCCAACAAAGAAATCCTGCCCGAAAAAGGCATCCACACGCTGGAGCATTTGTTCGCAGGCTTTATGCGCGACCACTTAAACGGAAACGGCGTGGAAATCATCGACATTTCCCCGATGGGCTGCCGTACCGGTTTCTACATGAGCCTTATTGGCACGCCTTCCGAACAGCAGGTCGCCGATGCATGGCTCGCCTCGATGCGGGATGTCGTCAATGTCAAAGACCAAAGCAAAATCCCCGAGTTGAACGAATACCAATGCGGCACTTATCAAATGCACTCGCTTGCCGAAGCGCAGCAAATCGCGCAAAACGTGTTGGCGCGCAAAGTGGCGGTTAACCGAAACGGCGATTTGGCTTTGGATGAAAGCCTGCTGAACGCTTAATCTGTTTTGAAATGCCGTCTGAAAGTCAGAATCTGTCTTCAGACGGCATTTTGTTTTCCGACAGTTTATAAACTGTTGTTGTTCCTTGACAGAAACAACGACCTTATTTATTTGAAACGATTGGAGGACATGATTATGGGTTTTTGGGGTAGCGCGGCAAATTTGGCAAAAGAAGCAGGAGAAGGCGTAAAGCGATTTAACGAAAAAAGCCGTAAATTGCAGAACGAATATCAGCAGGAATCCAGTGAAAAATTACGCCGTGTCGTAAAAAGCGAAGGTTTTTTTTGGTAATACGGCACAAGAAAAAGCCATTGCCCGCAAAGTTCTGAAAGAACGTGGCAAAGGCTAAACGAGGGCAGCGGCATTTGCCGCTGTTTTTTATCGGTAGGCATCCGTCCGAATATCGGGGCAAGGTTTCAGACGGCATCGAAGGTTGCTATGATATAGTGGCTTGACTTTAAACCGGTACGGCTTCGCTTTGTCCTGATTTAAAGTTAAGCCACTCTAACATTCCCGTCATCCTTCCAAACGGAATCCGAAATGTCCGACAACCGCCTCGACACCGCCCGCCGCCATTCCCTGTTCCTTACCCGCCAGCTCGACAACGGCAAACTCAAGCCCGAAATCTTCCTGCCCATGCTGGACAAGGTGTTGACCGAAGCGGATTTCCAAGCCTTTGCCGATTGGGACAGAATCCGCACGGAAGAAAACGAGGAAGAATTGGCGCGGCAATTGCGCGAGTTGCGCCGTTATGTCGTGTCGCAGATTATCGTGCGCGATATAAACCGCATCAGCGATTTGAACGAAGTAACCCGCACGATTACGCTGTTTGCCGATTTTGCCGTCAATACCGCACTGGATTTTGCCTATGCCTATTATCGGGACATGTACGGCACGCCGATCGGGCGTTATACCAAATCGCCGCAGCATTTGAGCGTGGTGGCGATGGGCAAGGCGGGCGGCTATGAGTTGAACGTGTCTTCCGACATCGATTTGATTTTTATCTATCCCGAATCGGGCGATACTGACGGCAGGCGCGAACGGGGCAATCAGGAGTTTTTCACCAAAGTCGGGCAGAAACTGATTTCGCTGCTGAACGACATTACCGCCGACGGGCAGGTGTTCCGCGTCGATATGCGGCTGCGGCCGGACGGCGATTCGGGCGCACTGGTGTTGAGTGAAACCGCGCTGGAGCAATATCTGATTACGCAAGGGCGCGAATGGGAACGCTACGCGTGGTGCAAAGGCCGCGTGGTTACGCCGTATCCGAACGACATCAAATCGCTGGTACGCCCTTTCGTGTTCCGCAAATATCTGGATTACAGCGCGTATGAGGCGATGCGCAACCTGCATCGCCAAATCCGCAGCGAAGTCAGTAAAAAAGGCATGGCGGACAACATCAAACTCGGCGCGGGCGGCATCCGCGAAGTCGAATTTATCGCCCAAATTTTCCAAATGATACGCGGCGGACAAATGCGCGCGCTGCAACTGAAAGGCACGCAGGAAACGCTGAAGAAACTTGCCGAAACCGGGATGATGCCGTCTGAAAACGTCGAAACCCTGCTCGCCGCCTACCGCTTCCTGCGCGACGTCGAACACCGCCTGCAATACTGGGACGACCAGCAAACCCAAACCCTGCCCTCCTCGCCCGAACAGCAGCAACTGCTCGCCGAAAGTATGGGTTTCGACAGCTACGCCGCTTTTTTAGACGACCTCAACGTTCATCGTAACAAAGTCAATCAGTTGTTCAACGAAATCTTGAGCGAACCCGAAGAACAAACGCAAAGCAACAGCGAATGGCAGTGGGTTTGGCAGGATAAGCCCGACGAAGAAGGGCGGCAATGCCGTCTGAAGGCGCACGGGTTCGATGCTGAAGCCGTCGCCGCAAGGCTCGACCAAATCCGAAACGGTCATAAATACCGCCACCTTTCCGCACACGCCCAGCCGCGTTTTGACGCGATTGTGCCGCTGTTCGTACAGGCGGCGGCAGAGCAACCCAACCCGACCGATACGTTGATGCGGCTGTTTGACTTCCTCGAAAACATCAGCCGCCGATCCGCCTATCTCGCCTTCCTCAACGAACATCCGCAAACCTTGGCGCAACTGGCAGAGATTATGAGCCAAAGCTCATGGGTGGCGGCGTATCTGAGCAAATATCCGATTCTGCTGGACGAACTCATCAGCGCGCAGCTTTTGGATACCGCATTCGACTGGCAAGCCCTCGCCGCCGCCCTTTCAGACGACCTCAAAGCCTGCGGCGGCGACACCGAAGCGCAAATGGACACCCTGCGCCGCTTCCAGCACGCCCAAGTCTTCCGCCTCGCCGTCCAAGACCTCGCCGGACTGTGGACGGTAGAATCCCTTTCCGACCAACTCTCCACCCTCGCCGACACCATCCTCGCCGCCGCCGTGTCGTGCGCGTGGGCGGATATGCCCAAAAAACACCGCGACACGCCGCAATTTGCCATCATCGGCTACGGCAAACTGGGCGGTAAAGAGCTCAGCTATTCCTCCGACCTCGACTTGGTCTATCTTTATGACGACCCGCATCCCGATTCAGGCGACGTGTACAGCCGCCTCGCCCGTCGCTTGACCAACTGGCTTTCCGCCGCCACCGGCGCAGGCAGCCTCTACGAAACCGACCTGCGCCTGCGCCCCAACGGCGACGCAGGTTTCCTCGCCCACAGCATCGCCGCCTTTGAAAAATACCAGCGCGAAAACGCCTGGACATGGGAACACCAGTCCCTCACCCGCGCCCGCTTCATCTGCGGCACACCTGAAATTCAGACGGCCTTCGACCGCATCCGCACCGAAATGCTGACTGCCGAGCGCGACCCAACCGTTTTAGCAGGCGAAATCATCGAAATGCGCGAAAAAATGTTCCCCACCCATCCGCCGGTCGACAGCAACGTCAAATACGCGCGCGGCGGCGTGGTCGACGTCGAATTTATCGTCCAATACCTCATCCTTGCCCATGCCCGCCAGTATCCGCAACTCTTAGACAACTACGGTAACATTGCTCTCTTGAACATCGCCGCCGACTGCGGCCTCATCGACAAAACCCTCGCCGAACAAAGCCGCACCGCCTACCGCTTCTATCGCCAGCAACAGCACAACACCAAATTGCGCGACGCGGAAAAAACCGAAGTAAGCGACGAATTGCTGTCCCACTACGGCAATGTCAGGAAATTGTGGCGGGAAGTGTTCGGCGAAGAAGCCAAAACGCTTTGAGCTTAAAGCAAGTTCAGATAAGAACACCCATGCCGCGAGGGCATTCGATACGACAGAAACGCACTGTAGCGGCGGGTTTCACACCTGCCCAAACTACGTCCGTTCCGACATCTTCCAAGCGACCGTAAAAAATGCCGTCTGAAAGCCGAACCGTCGGACTTCAGACGGCATTTGCTATAATCGCGGCTGTTTTGAATTTTCGGGGGTTTTATGTCGGATAACGTTCCAACGATTGCGGCAGTCGCCACCGCACCAGGGCGCGGCGGCGTGGGCGTGATACGCATATCGGGGAAAAACCTGCTGCCGATGGCAGAGGCTTTGTGCGGTAAAACGCCCAAGCCGCGCGTGGCAACCTATGCTGATTTTACGGACGCGGACGGACAGGCAATCGACAGCGGGCTTTTGCTGTTTTTTGCCGCACCGGCAAGTTTTACGGGCGAAGATGTCATCGAGCTTCAGGGACACGGCGGGCCGGTAGTGATGGATATGCTGCTGAACCGCTGTTTGGAACTGGGCGCGCGCCTTGCCGAACCAGGCGAGTTTACCAAACGTGCGTTTTTGAACGACAAACTGGACTTGGCACAGGCGGAAGGCGTGGCGGATTTGATTGACGCATCCAGCCGTTCGGCGGCGCGTCTGGCGTTGCGCTCGCTCAAGGGCGATTTTTCGCGGCGGATACACGGTCTGGTCGAAGATTTGATTACCTTGCGGATGCTGGTCGAAGCGACGCTGGATTTTCCCGAGGAAGACATCGATTTTCTCGAAGCGGCGGACGCACGCGGCAAATTGGACGGCTTGCGCCGCGCCGTGGATGATGTGCTTGCCAACGCGCAGCAGGGCGCGATTTTGCGCGAAGGTCTGAATGTCGTATTGGTCGGCGCGCCGAATGTGGGCAAGTCGAGCCTGCTGAACGCGCTGGCGGGCGACGAAGTGGCGATTGTTACCGATATTGCCGGAACGACGCGCGACGCGGTCAGGGAACGTATCCTGATTGATGGCGTTCCGGTGCATATTGTCGATACGGCAGGTTTGCGCGAGACGGACGACGTGGTCGAACGCATCGGCATCGAACGCAGCCGCAAAGCCGTATCCGAAGCCGATGTCGCGCTGGTGTTGGTCGATCCGCGCGAAGGCGTGAACGACAAGACACGGGCGATTTTGGACGCGCTGCCGTCGGAGTTGAAACGCATCGAAATCCACAGCAAGTCGGATTTGCACGCACACGCGGCAGGCGGGTTCGGTACGGGCGCGGAAACCGTCATCGCGCTGTCGGCGAAAACCGGCGACGGCTTGGACGCGCTGAAACGGACGCTGTTGCGCGAGGCCGGTTGGCAGGGCGAAAGCGAAGGGCTGTTTTTGGCGCGGACGCGGCACGTCAACGCACTCAAAGCGGCGCAGGAAGAATTGTCGCTGGCGGCATTGTGCGGCAACCATCAAATCGAGCTGTTTGCCGAACACTTGCGGCTGGCTCAGGTCGCGTGCGGCGAAATCACGGGCGAGTTTACGGCGGACGACCTGCTCGGCGTGATTTTTTCGAGGTTTTGTATCGGCAAATAAGCTGGCAGGAGGCATCGTGGCGGTGTCCGGCTGAACATTCCGTTATCCCATAAAAACGGGAATCCGATCCGTTCGGTTTTGGTTTTTTTTTTGAATTTCGGGCAACGCTTGAATCTTCATTCCGCGCAGGCGGAAATTATCGGCGCGGTACGGCAACTTTTTTCGATATGAAAAGACCGTCATTCCTGTAAAAACAAAAAAAAAATCAAAAACAGAAAACTGAAATACCGTCATTCCCGCGCAGGCGGGAATCCAGCCCTGTCGGCACGGAAACTTATCGGATAAAACGGTTTCTTTAGATTTTACGTCCTAGATTCCCGCTTTCGCGGGAATGACGGGATTAAAGTTTCAAAATTTATTCTAAATAACTGAAACTCAACGAACTAGATTCCCACTTTCGCGGGAATGACGGGATTAAAGTTTCAAAATTTATTCTAAATAACTGAAACTCAACGAACTAGATTCCCACTTTCGTGGGAATGACGAGATGTAGGTTCGTGGGAATGACGTGGTGCAGGTTTCCGTGCGGATGGCTTCGTCATTCCCGCGCAGATAGTGTATTGCTTCGTCAATAAACTTTACATTTTTTAAAGGTGCAAGAAGTCCCGCCCTGCGGTGCAGTGCTTACTCTTTTTTTCCGTCAAGGCTTCTTTTATCCAACGGTTCGGGGGCGCGGGGGGCGGTGCCCTCACACGCGGCTTAACGCCGCTCGCACCTTGCTTCGCAAGGGCGGTAATCGGGCATCCGCGCCCCCGAACCACAATCAACGGTTTCTTGTTTCTCTATATCTTCCTGTATCGGCTTCTGTCGAATTCTTCGCCGTTTTTCAGCAGATGAAACGCGATGACGGCAAGTTTACGCATGATGGCTACGATGATGACTTTGGGCGGCTTGCCCTTGGCTTCCAGCCTTGCGGTAAAGTCGGGAAATGCGCCCATGCGGTAGGCTACAAGGGCAGGCATATACAATGCTGCCCGTATGTCGGACTTGCCTATCTTCGATATGCGCGTTCTGCCGTTGACGCTCGTCCCCGATTGGTGCTGTTTGGGGTCTAGCCCTAGATAGGCAGTTAGTTGTTTTGCGTGGGTAAAGCGTTCTGTGATGACTGCACAGAGCACTGCGGCGGCGCTTTCGCCTATGCCGTCTATGGTCTTCAGCCGCTTTCTGCGGCTGTCCTGTTCGGGATGGCTGCGGTAGTACGCTTTGAGGTCTTGTTCAAGGCGGTTCAACAGTTCTGTGAGGTGTTCAATGGTACTTTGTATGTGGGGTTTCAGGTAATCGGGGGCGGTCTGCCGCTTAGTCTGCTCTGCGGCTCTCTGCCGTTTGGTTCGGGCGATGTATCGGACAAGCTCCTGCAATTGTCTGTGTTCGGGTGTGAACGGCTGCCATTGTTCGGGTTTCATGGCTTGGCAGTATCGGGCTATCAGCTTTGCGTCCTGTCTGTCGGTCTTGCTGCGGTTCATTACCGCCGTGCCAAATCCTTTGACAGTACGGGGATTGACAACACTCATTTTGTAACGACGGGCAAGGGCTTTTGCCGATTCTTCGTAATATGTGCCTGTTGCTTCGCAACAGCAGTGCAGGGTGTGGTCTGCGCCTTGTTCGTCAAGCCACGTTTGCAGCTTGTCTATGCCTACGCTGTCGTTCTTAAACTTGCGTTCATAAAAAATGCCGTCTGAAATCAGACAGCAGTCTAGGGTGTTCTTTGATACGTCTATACCTAAGTGCATTGTGTTTTACCTTATGTTTCGGGCTCTTGTCCCTTGATAGTGTTCAAACTTCAAATGCGATAAACCCCCGTCCCAATCTGCGCGACATGCTCGGACATCGGCGGGTTTATTCGGGTTCGGGGGTTTTGCTTGGGGTTTCGTCAAACGCCAAGCAGTCAGTGAACGGTTGCTGTTTTGAACACTGGCTGCTTGAAGCTCATAGATTTGCGCCGCATTCGCGGCGCGGCGGCGCTGTGGGGACACCCCCCTCGCGCTTATCGCCAATCCCCCCCCGCGCTTCTCGGCTGTTTGCGGCTTCGCTCGCAAAGTGCGCTGCTTCGCCTGCCTGTGGCTCAAGTTGCTTAATCGGAAAGGCTTTGCGGGGACTAGCCCCCGCACCCCCAGTCTCACTTGCGACGCCGCGCGGGCAGGGGGAACGGCGCAAAAGGCGCGCGCCTATCACCCTGCCCACGGGCAGAGTGTGTTCTTTTGGCGGGGCGGCAAGGGGTATCCGTAAAGAATCATAAAGGCAAAAACCCGCCTTTACGATTCTTTACAGACATCCTCCCCCTGCCTTGGTAAAGGTTACTAGGGCGAAACGGTTTTTTTAAGAGGTTGGTTAAGAATACTTGTTTATAAAATAAATTGCAATAAAATCAACAAGTAGGAATAACAAAACGGGCAATATAAAATACTTCTTCACGCCTGCCCAACCGCCTTTTTTATAGTAGCAACGGGTTGCCCATATGCCGAGTAAAAAGCCTGCTCCCATTATGTCCCACCTCCTACCACGCCGCCGCCTATGCCTTCAAAAGCCCTGCCGCGTTCCTCCCAGTTGTCGTACATGAGATTCTGCTGCGGCTTGCCGCCCATTACGGCAACTTTGCCGCCCTGCGGTGCTTCTGGCTTCGGTGTCGTGGTTTCTGTTGTTAATCGGTTACTTTCTTTGTACGGATTGTATATGCCGTTTTCAACATAATCAAGACATTGGGATTTTTTCATGTCTTTTATCGGCGTTGCCTGCTCCGTGTAGCAGGTGCAGCGGTTTTCTGATTTGACACATGCAACGGGATACGGCATGGTTTTTACGGCTTTGTTCATGCCGTCATAAATGGGGGCGGTTTCGGGTCTGCCTTCGATACGGGGGCGGTAGTCGTCCTCTGTGAGATAGGCGGCTTTGCGCTCTGCCTCCTGATCCGCCTGTGTCTTGACCCCCTGCGGCTCTGCGCTGCTTTGCGGCTCTTGGACTGCCGTCCCGCTTCCTCCGCCGTATGGCGGCGGCAGCGTTTCGGCAGTCTGCGCCACTGGCGCGGCTTTTATTGCCTTGTCGGGGGTCTGCCAACTGCTGTACAGATAGTAGCCTGCGCCGATTATTGCGGCGAGGACGACGGGGAAGATATAGACAACCCTTGAAAGCCGCGTGTTGATTTTGGTGTGTTCTTCGGCGGATTTGTACACGCCGAACGCGCGTTTGTCCAAGGTGTACACGCTCTTCACGCCATCGGCGATGCTCTGGCGACTTTGAGGGTCTCCGCATCCTTCCCATTCCACCATTCGGCGAACGCCCAGATTAGTTTTACTAATATGGTAATGATGCTCGATCAAGGTTCTTACGTTTACGTCTATCAGGCGCGGATGCTGTGTCAGCAGGAAGATGTCTATGCCCATGTGCCTGTGTGTTTCAAGCTCTGCAACGTAATCGGGTACTTTTGAACCGCTTGGACGTGGGCGGAATATGCGCTGGCATTCGTCAATCACAAGTATTGCGCCTGTAGGCGCCCACTTGTACCACGTCTTCATGCTCTCCCCTTCGGGTATCGGGAAATGCGGTATTACGTCTTCTTTGACTTCGGGAATGCCATCAAGATAAAGGGGGCGATTCTTGAGGTCTTCCCTTGTCATAAGATCTGAAATCATCTTTAGGGTCTTGCCCGAACCGGGTACGCCTGTTATCAAATATAGCATTATTATCCTTTCGTCATTGATGCCGACAGTTTGGAAACTGCTTTAAGTGAAGCGATAAACGCAAATGTACCGAAAATCCAATTAAGGCATACGCCTATACCTGCGATATAGGCTAGTTGCAATGCAACTTCGGGAATGCCTCCTATTTGCTGCTGTACGCTAGAAAGTAAATAGCCTTGAAGTTCGTTCAGCCCGACATAGGACACGAACGACACGCCGAGGGCGGCGACGACTTTACCGGCGAATGTCGTTAAAACGGCGGTTAAGAGTTTTCCCCACATGTCAAAGCTCCTTAACGGCGGCATATGCCATCATTGAACAAGTTATCATCGTGGCGAGAATGATAATCGGGCGAAGCAGTCTTAAAATACGGCATGCTTCGTCATAGTTCACGTCAATCGTGCCAAGCAAGCCCATTTGAACATTAACGCCCGACGGACAAACGCCGTCTGTTGCAAATGCGTCAACGGGTTTTAATTTCCCTAGGTCCATGGTTCTTTCAGGGATTATTAAGTCTTCGTAATCATAGTTTTCAGGGGGATTACCGCCTGCTTCCGTTTCGGGACGGTTCTGCTGTCCGTTTGGGGCGGTCTGCTCCCCGTTCTGTTCGCTTGGTGCAGGTGTTACGTTGTTATGCCCAACGGTTGGGGCAGGTGCGACGGTCTGCCGCGCTGGGGCTTGGCTGCTGTTGGGTTTCAAATCGGGGCGGGGTATGGCGGTTGCGGTTACATTGCCTTTGTCGTCCAGCTTGAACAAGGTCTGTTGCGGTACGTTCGAGCCTTCGGGCGTGAACGGTGCTGATAAGGCTGTTGCAGGGGCAAAGCTGTTTGCGGTTGTGGCTTGGTCTATCACGCCGCCCAGTTTGGCAAGCTGTTTCATCAGCTCTGCATGGTTGGTGTTTTGGTCTTCAAGCATTCTGTTCAGAATGCCCGCTACTTCCTGCTGATTCAGCATGAAGTCTTCGGGATTCGGGTCAGGTGCTATTTTTATGCCTTTGGAATCTGGTGAGTAAGCTTTTACAGATAAGCCAATACCATAATAACCTTTGTAAACACCGTTCGACATATATCTTGGAGTGTTTTTGTACTTAAATTTGTAAGTTGTTTTAAGACCATAAGCATTAATATTTACAGTTTCGCCCCATCTTTCTTGATCATAAAAATATCCATAAATAAGATCGCCTCCGTTATTTTCTAAATACGCAATTGTCCATTTATTCTCTTCTTCAAGTACCTCGCCGCCGTTTCCGTTTGCTGCGTATCTGTAACCTACTTCTTTAAAACGAATTAGAAAGGGTTTTAAGACTTTGCCGTTTTCATTTTTGGGCTTGAGTTGCTCTTTTGCGAGTTCTTCGGCTCTCTCTGCTTCTGCGGCTGCTGTTGCTGCCTTGGCTGCCGCTGCATTAGCTACGGCTGCGCGGAAATCGCCTGCGCGTTCGGCTTGGGCTTGGGCGGCTTTTGCCTTCGCTGCGGCTTTCTTGGCGGCAACCGCGTTTGCTTCCCTATCGGTTTTTTCGGCGTGTACTTCGTGCTTGCCGTCTAAGTAGCCTTGCCCGAACCTACCTATTAAATCCGCCGTTGATTGCCCTGGACTTGAAAAAAAACCGTCTACAAATTTAAATACAGAACTAAAGCCCTGCCATGCAGCATCTTTATAATCGCCTTTGGCGATTGCACTACCTAACTTTTCAACATGTGGTGCTGCCGAGTTCATGCCATTAGCAAACCCGAAACCCACCGCAATCCCATTTGATGCCGTCTGAAGCTTGCTTACACTTACATCCTGCCGCTGAACCGTGGCAATCTGCGCCTTCTCTCCGTGAACGCCCGTTACCGTTACGGTCTTCGGCTGGCTGCCCGTAATCGTGCCTCCGTCTTTCTTGACTTCGGCTCTACCCGCATTCTGCGCATTCACGCGCCAAACGCCTGTATCAGGGTTATAACCCATGTTCCGCAACGCCTGCTCACTTGGAAACGAGGCGTTTTGATGCTGCGCGGGGGGCGGCATCGCCACGTCTGCAAATGCAAATTGAACGGTTACTGTTTGTATGCCAAAAGCAGCAACGACAACGCTACAAACATGCCTGGAATTGCTGCTATTAAAAATTCGGTTTCGGGGTTCATTCATCACACACCTAGATTGTTTTAATTGCCTTTAAAAGCACGATAATTACAAAGACTATTGCCGATGCGCCTGCAATGGTCTGTCCTGTATATTCGCCGAATGACGCATATTGTCCGTACTCACAATATGGGAAACTCATCTTTACCCTCTGATGCTCATACATCCAGCTTCTGCCGTTATAAAACGGCATATTCAGATTTCCGTCTTTATCAAAAGACGGTATGACCTGACTCATCACAACGTCCGTTGCTTCTTTTTCTGTTCGATAACAGATTCTGCCGACCTGATAGCCCATTTCTACACCTTAAAAAAGGGGCTTTCGCCCCTTTGCTGCTTAGCCCACAGTACCGGAGCCGCGTTTGCCGACACGGATGGTTGCGAATGCGACGGCAATACCGATGGCAATTACGCCAATCGCTACGACGCCTTCTTTCAATCCACCCAGTTCGGTTGTGATTGTGTTCAACAGTTGATTGTCAGCCGCCATTGCAGATGCTGACGCTACGGCGAGGGTTGCCGCTACTGCGGCATTCTTCAGTTTTTTCATGATGTTCATGATTTTTTTCCTTTCGGATAGGTTAATAAAAGGCGGCTTGGTTGGGGTCTGTACAGCGGCAGCCGCCGAACCGCTTTAACTGGTTATGCTTCGTCTGAATAATAGATGTTGTCTTTGAATGCACGGGGGAAAACCTGCATAGAGACGATTTGCTGAGGTTTATAGCCTTCATATTTTTCAGGGTGTTTTGTACGAACTTCGCAAAGGCGCGTTTCAGTTTCGCTACGTATAATCAATCCGACATAATGCGTCTTGGTAAATGTGCCGTCTTGGTTTTTGCGTTCACGTGTAAACATGCGGTCAAATGCGGCAATGACGAAAATACCTTGTCGGCGTTCTGTTTCTTGAGACATGATGTTTTTCCTTTCACTTCGGTTTAAAAATCTGCTTCGCCTGTCTTCCTGTTCAGGCTTCTTTCATTCAACGGTTCGGGGGCGCGGGGGGCGGTGCCCTCACACGCGGCTTAACGCCGCTCGCACCTTGCTTCGCAAGGGCGGTAATCGGGCATCCGCGCCCCCGAACCACAATCAACGGTTTCCTGTTTCACGCCATATTGATAATGGTTTCGCGGTTGTAATACGCCCATTTCGGGCTGACAAAATCCGTCAGAATACGGTTGTAGTTCTCTTCGTTCATGGGTTTCAGTGAAATTCCGTAAAAAAGTTCTACATGCGCTTTAATCAGCGGCTCAATGCAATAAACCCACTTTTTGAGGTTTTCGCGCCATTTGCGCGAACCCTCCGATACAAACGAAAAATTGCTTGTCGCAATCTTCCACAATTGTTTTTTGCCGATTGTTGTACGGATAAGGCGGTAGCCTTTGTCTTCGGGCAGACGGCTGTTAATGTGTTTTGCAATGTACTTGCCGACATATCGGGCAAGTCCTTTGCTGTTGGTTTTGACGGGCAGCAGTTCGGAACGCCCGAAACCGTACTTTTCCATGTTTTCCCGAAGGACTTGCCATAGTTGGCGCAGGTTTTTGTTGGCACTTGTGTAATTACGGGCTTGGATTTGTCGGAAGTTCAGACCACGGCGAATGTCTTGGCGTGTGTTGACGATGAGATGAAAATGTATACGACCGCTTTTCATGCGTTCGTATACGCAAATATAGTTTTCAAAATGCTTTTTAAGAAAGTTTGTACGGAGGCTGTGAAAGCGGCGGCTCGCCTCTTTAACGTCTTGCACGTCGTCGGCGAAAGTGAGGGTCAGGAATCCGCATTTTTCGATTCCAAACGTTTCAATGAACTGTTTTACGTTCAGTTCTAAGGCATGTGAAGATTTTTTGTACGAGGTAGAAAACTCGTTCAGATTTTGGTCTGATTTGATGAATCTTTCGTAAAAAGCGGGGGTTTGTTTGGTGTTGTTTTGATTAGGGTTTTCTGTGTCAATGCAGTTGTTACTATTTAGACAAGGAAGCGGCGGACGCTTCGCGTCTGCCGTCTGGTTTATTTGAAGTTCCTGATGGAATGACATTTTAGACCCCTCTCAAATATCGGTTAATCGAATTTGTCAAGGGGTTTCAATCAGTTTTTACACTCCCTTAACTGGGGTGCAATATATAAGGCGGGAATCCAGGTTCGTTGAGTTTCAGTCATTTCCGATAAATTCTTGCAGCTTTGCGTTTCTAGATTCCCACTTCCGTGGGAATGACGGAGAGTTGCGGGAATGATGGAGAGTTGCGGGATTGGGCTTGGTACAAGCCTGAAAGGGGGCGGCGGTGCGACCGTAAAAAATGCCGTCTGAAACCCAAATCATCGGGTTTCAGACGGCATTGGCACATCAGGAGCTTAGAACTTCGCTTCGATGGTGAAATTGTAGCTCCTGCCCGGCGAGGTAAAGCGTTGGATGCCGGCGTGGGTTTTGTTGTCAACGCGGTTGACCGTGCCGAACTCGCGGATGCTGCGTAAAGATTCCCAAGTGTAGTACTGCTTGTTGGTAATGTTGTACGCGGCGGCGCGGAGCGTAACCTGTTTGCCGATGTTGAGGTAGGCGGCAAGGTCGAACAGCGTATAGGCCTTGCTGTGTTTGGCATAAGGCCACGGGTTGTTCAAGTCGTCGTTGCTGTGGACGGTGTCGGACGGCTTTTTGGCGGCGGTGCGCGTGGCGTAGGCGTTGATGCCCCAGCGTTTGGAAGGCGCGTCATAGCCCAGGCTGTAAACCGCCGTCCACGGCGAAAGCGCGTTGATGGGCGTTTCTTTGCCGTTGTTTTGCGTTGCCTTGCCCTTGATGTAGCTGACGTTGAGGCCGGTGTGCAGCCCTTTGGGCAGCCCGATGCTGTCGAGGTTCCAAGTGCCGTTAAACTCTATGCCTTTCACCCAGGCGGCGGTGCGGTTTTGGTTTTGCCAAACGGGCGTGCCGACCAATGCCGTGCCGTTTGAAAGCGGGGCGTAGCGTGGATTGTTTTTATCGTTTGACGAACCGCCCATATACGTCAATTCGATAAAGTCGCGGTATTTGGTTTTAAAGCCCGAGAGCTTGAAGTTGCCCGCCTTGCCGCTGCCCGCCAGGCCCAATTCCCAGTTTTTGGCTTTTTCGGCTTTCAGTTCGGGATTGGCTTTCAGGTAGAAATCGGGGTGCGGGAACAAGAGCCAGGTTTCGTCCGAAGTCGGGGCGCGGAAGCCGGTGCTGTATTTTGCCAACAAGTGCAGATGCTTGGTAAACCGCCAGTCAAATCCCGTGCCGTAGCTGAAGCCGGCGTGCGCGCGTTCCGAACCCAAATGGGGAATCTGCATGCGGATGGCTTGGGGGTATTTCGGATCGTCTTTCGCGCTGCTGCTGTTTTTGTCGTAGCGTATGCCCGCGTTCAGACGGAAGCGGTCGTTGCCGCCCAAGTGAAACGCATTGTTCCAATAGGCAAATTTATATTTCGACCGGTTTTCGATCAGCATCGTGATTCTGGTATCGCTGGTAGTGGGGATTTTGGGGTCGTACAGTTTTACGTCATAGCTGTCACTCAAGTTGGCATTGTCCCCCTTGCCGCCGCCCAAGCCGTATTGCGCCGCCCAAACGGCTTTGGAAAAGTCGAGTTGTTTTTCAAAATCGGCAGTCCATTGCGCGGTGTTTTGGCGGATGTGGCGGAACGAATGGTAAACCTCGCTGTTGATGCCCTTTGTATCGTAATCTTTCGGGATGTCCCAAGTCCAGGTGTCCATATCGATGCGTTGTTTGTCGTAACGCAGCTTGAGGCTGTCCCACGGGCCGTGTTCCAACTCGTTTTTGTATTCGACGCCGGTGCGGCGGCGGTAGCTCACGTCTTGGCGGTGGCGGTAGTCACCCGTCGCGGGAGAGTAAGTTGTACCCACCCACAAATTAGACAGCTCGTTGGTAAAACGGTCGGTGCGCGAGTCTTCAAAAATCCAGCCGATGCGGTTGCGGTCGTTGAAATTGTAGCCCAGCTTGAACAGGGTGCTTTTGTTTACCCATTCTTGCGGGTCGGGGCGGGAGCGGGCAACCCCTGCGGCTTCATAGTCCTGGTAACTGCTGAACGGTTTGTTTGGGTCGAAAACATATCCCTTGTTTTTAATGGGGACATCGCCCTCGGTCGAGCGGTTTTTGGTTTCTTTGCCGAAGCGGCGGGTATAAACCAATAAGGCATCCAAACCAAAGAGCCTGCCGGCGGCGGTGATGCTGCTGAACTTCTGGCTGTTTTTGCCGACGCTTCCGCCTTTTATCCCCAAATGGTAGGGCTTGCCTTCGGAAACATAATCGCTTGCGGATTTGGTTTGGTAATTGACTGCACCGCCCAATGCGCCGCTGCCGGATTTGAGCGAGTCCGCGCCTTTGGTGATGGTTACTTCCGAGAAGTTTTCCGGCTCGGAAGTATTGCGGTTGGCGTTGAAGTTGCCGTATGCGCCGAACAATTCTTGGAAGGCTTCGGAAGAGCGGCTTTCCGCCTGCGCCAGCCCGTCAACGTTGATGGCGACGCGGTCTTTGTCGACACCGCGTATGGTAAAGCCGTTGGAGCCCGCCCTGCCGCCTTCGACGACGGAAATGCCGGGGTCGTAGCGCACCAGGTCGTGTTCGTCGTTGACCAAGAGCTTGTCTAAGGTTTTTCGGCGGATTTTTTCTTCGCCGAGTTTTTGGGTTTTGTGCGTGCCGGTAACGGTGATTTCGTTCAGCGTTCGGGCGGACTGCGGCGCGGGGTCTGCCGCAAAGGCGGGAAACGCTTGGGCGATGGAGGCGGCAGCCAATACGGGCTTGAAGGGGAAGGGCATAAGAAAACCTTTTTTAAAAGTGGATTGATTATTATTTTTTGAGATGGTCGGTACTCATATCAGTGGTTTCATTAGGTTTTTTTTCATAACTCACGCCGCCGAATACGGTATCGAGGGAGCGGTCGTCTTGAAAAGTGATTTTGCCGCCTATGCTGGTTTCGCTGTCGCGGTAGCCGTTGAATTTGCCAAAAAACTTGCCTTCCAAGTTGCCGGTTTTGCCGCCGGAGGTGGCAGTGCCGGAAAAGTTCAGACCGTCAATCATTGCGTCTTTAATTTCCACATCCGGTCCGTAATCGCTGTTGCCGCGGATTTCGCCTGCCAGTTTGTTGCTGTTGAAATTGGCGGTAATAAAGGAAAGGACGGGGGTGTTTTCATAACCGTAATAAATGCTGCCTTTGGGCGGCGTATAAGAGGAGGTAACAAATTGCCCGTTTCTGACGCGGATGCCCCAAACCTGATAAGTGATTTTGCCTTTGGTTTCGGGTGTGGTGCTGCCGACAGACTCCGGCGTTTTGCCGACGGGGAAGCCGCCGGCGAAGAGGTCGATTTTGCCGTTGGGGCCTATCCACGCCCCGAATTTCATATAATCCTGCTTGGTGATTTCTGCGAAATCGTTAGCCCCGGATTCGCTGCAACAGATAAAGATGCGGCTGCCGTCGGCAAGCCGCTGGCCGGCGTGGCGGTCGGGCATTTTGAAATCGGGGGTTTCGTTGCTGGGGGGTATTATGGGGTCGGCGTAGGTTGAAAGGGCGTATTGCGCGCCACCGGGTGTTTTGAAGATGAATGATGTTTCTTTGATTTTGTAGTCGGGGAAAGGTTCTTTTTCTACTTCCCGCTGCTGAATGGAAATGCCGGATGTGCTTCCGGTGCCGGCGGTGTTGATGTTTTCAATGTTGCCGTTATCGCTTGATAACGTTACCTCGCCGGCGGTCAGCGGCGTGGCGGTGGGGATGGACACGGGGACGTGCGGTTCGGCTACCCCCCCCCCGGCACAGGCGGCAAGGGCGGCGGCAAGCGGCAGTAAGGACAGGGCTTTGTATTTCATCGCATACTCAATCTTGATGATGTTGTTAAGAATAGTTTTGATTATTAGTTTAAATGTTATATGATGTCAACTGTTTTATAGGGCGGCGCGGAAATCGGACGTGCCTGCGTTTGTCTGCCGTGTTTCTGCCTTTGTTTTTTATAGTGGATTAACAAAAACCGATACGGCGTTGCCTCGCCTTAGCTCAAAGAGAACGATTCTCTAAGGTGCTGAAGCACAAAGTGAATTGGTTCCGTACTATTTGTACTGTCTGCGGCTTCGTCGCCTTGTCCTGATTTTTGTTAATCCGCTATGTAGTTGGTTAAAATAAAACTAAGCCAAGGAAGCACTGCCGTCATTCCCGCGCAGGCGGGAATCTAGTCTGTTCGGTTTCAGTTATTTCCGATAAATGCCTGTTGCTTTTCATTTCTAGATTCCCACTTCCGTGGGAATGACGGTTCAGTTGCTACGGTTACTGTCAGGTTTCGGTTATGTTGGAATTTCGGGAAACTTATGAATCGTCATTCCCGCGCAGGCGGGAATCCAGCCCTATCGGTGTGGAAACTTATCGGATAAACGGTTTCTTGAGATTCCGCATCCTAGATTCCCGCTTTCGCGGGAATGACGAAAAGTTGCAGGAATGACGAAAAGTTGCGGGAATGACGAAAAGTTGCGGGAATGACGGTTCGGGCATTCCTTAAATCACCCGTGTATCGCTGTAAATCTTAGAGATGGCGGAATATAGCGGATGAACAAAAACCGGTACGGCGTTGCCTCGCCTCAGCTCAAAGAGAACGATTCTCTAAGGTGCTGAAGCACCAAGTAAATCGGTTCCGTACTATTTGTACTGTCTGCGGCTTCGTCGCCTTGTCCTGATTTTTGTTAATCCGCTATAAATGTGAAATCCGCCCTTTGAAAATCGGGTGGCGGTTTTTTGCCTGCCCGCTTTCAGACGGCAAAGCCGGTTTTCACGGGTTTCTGCCTGTTTTTCGGATAGTTTGACGTGCTTCGGCGGCGTGTTTGCCAGAAAGGTAAATGACAGGGTATGTTGTATTTCAGATACGGCTTTTTGGTTGTTTGGTGTGCGGCAGGTGTTTCTGCCGCCTATGGGGCGGATGCGCCCGCGATTTTGGATGACAAGGCATTGTTGCAGGTGCAGCGGTCGGTGTCGGATAAGTGGGCAGAATCGGATTGGAAAGTTGAAAATGATGCCCCGCGTGTGGTTGACGGGGATTTTTTGTTGGCGCATCCGAAAATGTTGGAACATAGTTTGCGCGACGCGCTCAACGGCAATCAGGCGGATTTGATTGCTTCGTTGGCGGATTTGTATGCCAAGCTGCCGGATTATGATGCGGTTTTGTACGGCAGGGCGCGGGCTTTGCTGGCGAAATTGGCGGGAAGGCCGGCGGAGGCGGTCGCGCGGTATCGGGAACTGCACGGGGAAAATGCGGCAGACGAGCGGATTTTGCTGGATTTGGCGGCGGCGGAGTTTGACGATTTCCGACTGAAGTCGGCAGAAAGGCATTTTGCGGAGGCGGCAAAATTGGATTTGCCGGCGCCGGTTTTGGAAAATGTGGGGCGTTTCCGGAAAAAAACGGAGAGGCTGACGGGCTGGCGTTTTTCGGGCGGCATCAGCCCGGCGGTCAATAGAAATGCCAATAATGCCGCGCCGCAGTATTGCCGGCAAAACGGAAGCGGGCAGATATGCAGTGTCAGCAGGGCGGAACGGGCGGCAGGGTTGAATTATGAAATCGAGGCGGAAAAGCTGACGGCGTTGGCAGATAATCATTATTTGTTGTTCCGTTCCAATATCGGCGGCACAAGCTATTATTTCAGTAAAAAATCAGCTTATGACGACGGGTTCGGCAGGGCTTATTTGGGCTGGCAGTATAAAAATGCGCGGCAGACGGCGGGGATTTTGCCGTTTTATCAGGTGCAGTTGTCGGGCAGCGACGGCTTTGATGTGAAAACAAAACGGGTAAACAACCGCCGCCTGCCGCCGTATATGCTGGCGCACGGGGTGGGTGTGCAGCTGTCCCATACTTACCGCCCAAACCCGGGATGGCAATTTTCGGTCGCGCTGGAACATTACCGCCAACGCTACCGCGAACAGGATAGGGCGGAATACAATAACGGCAGGCAGGATGGGTTTTATGTTTCGTCGGCAAAACGTTTGGGCGAATCGGCAACCGTGTTCGGCGGCTGGCAGTTTGCGCGGTTTGTGCCGAAACGCGAAACGGTGGGCGGCGCGGTTAATAATGCCGCCTACCGGCGCAACGGTGTTTATGCCGGCTGGGCGCAGGAGTGGCGGCAGTTGGGCGGTTTGAACAGCCGGGTTTCCGCGTCTTATGCCCGCCGCAACTATAAGGGCGTTGCGGCTTTCTCGACAGAGGCGCAACGCAACCGCGAATGGAATGTCTCGCTGGCTTTGAGCCACGACAAGTTGTCGTACAAAGGCATCGTACCGGCGTTGAATTATCGTTTCGGCAGGACGGAAAGTAATGTGCCGTATGCGAAACGTCGCAACAGTGAGGTGTTTGTGTCGGCGGATTGGCGGTTTTGAATGGTGGGATAATGCCGTCCGAACTTTGCAGCAGCAGGTTCGGACGGCATTTTTGCGCGTTCAGGCAAGGGCGGCGGCAAATACGCCGCGCAAGGCGTTGGAGAGGCGGATTTCTTCGGCTTTTTGCAGTGTTTTTTGTGTGATGTGTGTTTCGATCACTTGATTTGTTTGCAAATATTTTTGCGGTTCGTCCAACACGGCTTGGCGCATTATGCCGTTTAAAATGTCTAAATCTAAAGAGGGCGTAAGCCATTGTCCGCGATGTTTGATGAACACGTTGCTTCTGCCGCCTTCGAGCAGGATGCCGTCTGAATTGAAAAACAGGCTGTCGAACGCGCCTTGCGTTTCGGCGGTTTGCCACGCTTGGTCGAAGAGGGCGCGGTGTGTGGTTTTGAAGCGGCGCAGGTAGTTTTGTGCGGGCAGGATGGTCGGCGAAATGATGACGCGCTGTTTGTCAGCCAAATGGTTTAAAACGGCGCGGGACAGGCTGATGCCGTCTGAAGCGAGCAGGGCTTTGATGCGGAACGCGCCGTCGGGCAAGCGCGCGATGTATTGTTTGATTTGATTTTCGCAGCCGTCGGGCAGGGGCAGGTTGAGGGCTTGGGCGGAGGTTTTCAG
Organism: Neisseria maigaei; assembly: GCF_958267405.1. NCBI lineage: Bacteria > Pseudomonadati > Pseudomonadota > Betaproteobacteria > Neisseriales > Neisseriaceae > Neisseria > Neisseria maigaei. The sequence continues at coordinate 28,869 of NZ_CATQFT010000062.1, forward strand.
ACGGCATAGGTGGCGGTCGAGCAGGGCGCAGCGTCCGTTTTCCGCGCGCAGGGTTTCAAAAATGCCGAAATTGGGGCGCAATTCGTTGAGGAATCGGGCTTTCCAGCCGCATTCCCGATATTCGGCGGCGGGGTCGCTGTCGATGACGATGCCAGAACCGACCCCGTACACGCCCCGATACGGCGGATTGGCTTCAAACGGATACGGCGTTGCCCCGCCTTGCCCTGCCGTTCGGGCTTGCGCGTTTGAATCCGGGTCGCCGATGACTGAAACAATGCCGTCTGAAGCCGGGTTTGAAGCGGGTTTGAGCGACAGGGTGCGGATAACGACGTTGAATATGCCTTCAAACCCCAAGCCGCCGGAACACGGGTTCAAATAGCCGATGCTGCCCGTATAAAGTCCGCGTGCTTCGGTTTCGAGTGTTTCGATAATCTGCATACTCATTTTTTTGGGCGCACCGGTGATGCTGCCGCAGGGGAAGGCGGCGCGGAGGATGTCGGCGACGCTAATGTGCGGCAAGGCTTGGGCTTGGATGGTGCTGGTCATCTGCCAGACGCTGCCGAAACGCGACACTTTAAACGGCTCGGGCACGCATACTTTGCCGGTTTGGGCGATTTTACCGAGGTCGTTGCGCAGTAAATCGACAATCATCACGTTTTCGGCGCGGTTTTTCGGGTCTGCTTGCAACTCGGCGGCGCGGCGTTCGTCTTGTCCGTCGCCCAAAATCGGCGCGGTGCCTTTCATCGGTTCGGTGCTGATGGTGCCGTCTGAAGCGATGTTGAGGAAGAGTTCGGGCGAGAAACACAGCGTCCACGCGGATTGCCCCTCCGCATCGGGCAGGTGGGACAAGACGGCATAGGGGACGGGCTGGCGCAGGCGGCGGTAGAGGCTGACGGGATTGCCGTAGGCTTGCAGGTGCAGGCGAGTGGTGTAGTTGATTTGATAGGTGTCGCCGCGTCGGATGGCTTCGTGGATTTGGCGGATATGGTCGAGGTAATCGGCTTCGGATACGGAGGATTGCGGCGTGGAAATGCCGGCGGGGAGGCCGTCTGAGTGTCGGGCAAGCCAGCTTGCGGCATCGGTGTCGGCGCAGTCGGCAAACCAGTGCAGGGCAAGGTTGCCGCCGCGCTCGGACTCAACCCCCGTCAGCGGCAAACCGAATTCGTAGTCTGCAAACAACACCGAATGCAACCCTTTTTGCCAGCCCTTTTGCAGCGCGCCGTCCAAAGCATCGAGTTCTTCGGGACCGAAAAAACGGCTTTCTACATGATTTTGATAGCGTTTTGCGCGGCCGCTTACGGCATCGTCAAACAGGGCGAAATAGGACATAGCAATTCGGGGTAAATGTTTTGATTATACGCTCTTTTTACACATATTTTCAGACAATTCGGCAAATATCGGCAAAATGTAATTTTATGTAGAGAAAGTGGGGGCGAAGGTGTAAAATTGTGAAAACAAATTTCGATTTCCAACCTGAAATACAATAAGGAGACCTTTATGGCAGACCACCAGCTGCAACCGTTTGAAAACGTAGAATTGGGCGAAAAGCAAGACCAGCTCCAAGTATTTGAAAAAGCTGTTTTGGAACACGAAGGCAAAGGTTCTGCCGAAGATTCCGGCACTGCCCCGCTGCCCGAAAACTACCCCTACCGCAAACGTATGCGCCGCGCCGCCTACGAAGCCGAAAAAGCCAAACTGCAAATCGAATTGCTGAAAGTGCAAAGCTGGGTCAAAGACTCCGGCCAGCGCATCGTCAGCCTGTTTGAAGGCCGCGACGCGGCAGGCAAGGGCGGCACGATCAAACGCTTTATGGAACATTTAAACCCGCGCGGCGCGCGCGTGGTCGCATTGGAGAAACCAACCACTACCGAACGCGGACAATGGTATTTCCAACGCTACATCCAAAACCTGCCGACTGCGGGCGAAATGGTATTCTTCGACCGCTCGTGGTACAACCGCGCCGGCGTGGAACGCGTGATGGGCTTTTGCGAACCCAACGAATATATGCTCTTTATGCGCCAAACACCCGAATTGGAACGTATGCTCGTCGCCAGCGGCATCCATCTGTTCAAATTCTGGTTCTCCGTATCCCGCGAAGAACAACTGCGCCGCTTCATCTCCCGCCGCGACGACCCCCTGAAACACTGGAAACTGTCCCCCGTGGACATCCAGTCGCTCGACCGTTGGGACGACTACACCGAAGCGAAAAACGCCATGTTCTTCCATACCCACACCGGCGACGCACCTTGGGTCATCATCCGTTCGGACGACAAAAAACGCGCCCGTTTGAACTGTATCCGCTACTTCCTGCACCAGTTGGACTACCCGGGCAAAGACGTGAAAGCCATCGGCAAAGTGGATGAAAAAATCGTCCTCGTCCCCGATACGCGCTACAAAGATAAAAACATCGACCTCGGTCATGACTGATTGCCGGTGAAGCAATAAAAATGCCGTCTGAACCCGAAAACGGGTTCAGACGGCATTTTCTATCGGGGTTTCAAAGCGGCATTAAATGTCGGTTTCCAGATAAACGACTTGGGTTTGCAGATATTCTTCCAAACCGTGTTTGCCGTCCGCGCCGCCGATACCGGATTTTTTCCAGCCTGCGTGGAAGCCTTGCATGGCTTCAAAGTTTTCGCGGTTGATGTAGGTTTCGCCGAATTGCAGGCGGCGGGTAACGTAGAAGGCTTCGTTTAAATTAGTCGTATAAACAGAACTGGTCAGACCAAACTCGCAATCGTTAGCCAAGGCGATGACTTGGTCGAGCGTGTCGAAAGCGGAAACGGGCAGAACGGGGCCGAAGGTTTCTTCTTTCATAATGTCCATACTGTTGTCGGTGTCGGTCAGCAGGGTAGGCTCGAAGAAATAACCGCGTCTTTCGGCGCGTTTGCCGCCGCAAACCAGTTTCGCACCTTGTTTGACTGCCCGTTCCACTTTTTCGGCAACGGCTTTGACGGCGCGTTCTTCAATCAGCGGGCCCATTTCCAGCGCGCCTGCTTCGGCTTCGGCAGGGTTGCCGTAGCGCACGCCTTTCATGGCGGCGGTCATTTTTTCAATGAACGCGTCTTTCAGGCTGCTGTGGACATAGACGCGCTCGGCGCAGTTGCAGATTTGACCGGTGTTGCCGACGCGCGAAGCCAAGATGGATTTCACCGCCAAATCCAAATCCGCGTCTTTCAAAACGATGGCGGGGGCTTTGCCGCCGAGTTCCAACGAAACTTTGGTGATGTTGGCGGAAGCGGCTTCCATCACTTGGCGGCCCGCTTCAACGGAACCGGTCAGGCTGACCATATCGACTTGCGGATGGGCGGACAAGGCATTGCCGATTTCCGCACCCGGACCGTTCACCACGTTGAACACGCCTGCGGGCAGTCCGACCGCATCGACGATTTCGGCGAAGATGTGGCAGTTGATCGGGGTGACGCTGCTGGGTTTGACGACGATAGTGTTGCCCGTTACCAAGGCGGGGCCCATTTTGCGGGCAATCAGGAAGAAGGGGAAGTTCCACGGCAAAATGCCGGCGATTACGCCCAGCGGACGTTTGAACAATAAAATATTTTCGCGCGGGCGGTCGCTTTGGATGATTTCGCCTTCATAACGGCGCGCCCATTCGGCTTGGTAATCGAGATAGTCGGCGGTGAACATGACTTCCACGCGCGCCAAGTCTTTGGTTTTGCCGCCTTCGGCAACGATGGTGTCGGTCAGCTCGTCGGCGCGTCCGCGTATGCCTTGGGCGATTTTGCGCAAATACGCGCCGCGTTCGACCGCAGGCAGCCGCTCCCATGCCGGTTGCGCCGCACGCGCTGCCGCTACGGCGCGGTCAACGTCAGCCCTGCCGCCTTTGGGTTCGCGGGCGATGGCCTCTTCGGTGGACGGGTTCAATACGTCGCGCCATTCGCCGTCGAAGTCGTTTTCAAAGCGACCGTTGATGTACATGGCCAATTGTTTCATTTCGGGTTCTCCAGTTTTGTAGTCAGATGTAGTTTTAGTTTATTCCCAAATAAATTGCCGTACAAGTTTCTTTACACGCGGATTTCAGGTTTCAAATCAAATGCGGCTTACCGGTTTTCTTTTTTGGTTTCCGCCGGCGTGCTGCCGAAATATTGCCTGAATGCCTGAGTAAAGCTGGAAACGTGGCGGTAGCCGCACAAATACGCGGTTTCGCCCACGCTTTTACCCCCGTTTTGCAACAGGTAGAGCGCGTGCTGCATTTGTTTGTGGTGCAGCCACTCGCTTGCCGTAATGCCGAAATGGCCGCGCATACGGCGTTGCAGCGTCCTTTCGCTGATGTTCAGCGCGTCTGTCAGCCGGTTGACTTGGTGTGCGCCGCCGTCGAACGCGGCATTCAGGGTGCGGCTGAAGTCTTCAGACGGCATAGCGTCTGCTTCCGCCGTTTCTCCCGCCGCCGTCCCAATGCCGTCTGAAACCATGTCCCACAAATCCGACAGCATCCGTAAAACGTCCGCCTCGCGGCGCAATGTTTCGCCCAAATGCCCCTTTGGGACAGCTTGCAGGCAGGATGCCGCTAAGCCGCGCAGGTTTGGGGGCAAATCCCATATCCTGACCGGCTCGCGGTAAAGCAGGGGGGCGAAACGCGCGTATTCCGGGCGCAGCAGCCATTGTTCCATACCTTTAATGGTCATTTTGACCGTTTTGCCGCCGCGATAAAGATAGCGGCTGAACAGGACTTCTTCCCCGACAGCAATCAGAACGATCTTGCCGCAGTCCGCATCGATTTGAAAACGGCGGCGGTTGATGCCGAAGTCCAAAGAGCCTTCCAGCAAAAGTACGAACGACACATAAGGTTCGGCGAGGCGGCTGCTGCAAAAATCGCACCGTGCCGTTACCGTACCGCCGTGGATGGAAATGCCGTTGGACAAAGTATCGAAACGGTAGCCGCCTTCCACATAATCTCCGCCCCCGTCGTTCGCCAGGCTAACGAACCGGCTGCTGTTCAAATGTTCTGCTTTTTCCATAGTTTTCTGATAAAGGTTATCATTTGAAAGATAACATTTTTCGCCACAGCAAACAATCCGCCGCCGACAACGGCATTTTCACAACACTTACCGTCCGTATGCCGTCTGAAAATTGCCCGTCTTTCCGATAAGCCTTAAAATACACGCCGTCAAACCTATCGTTTTGCCCGCACATGAGTCCTTTCCCTTTTATCGAAATGAAAGATGTCGCCTTTGCGTATGGCGACCGCCCGATTCTGAAGAATATCAATTTCAGTATTCCGCAAGGCAATTTTGCTGCCGTAATGGGTGGTTCGGGCAGCGGCAAAACCACGCTGATGAGGCTGATTACAGGACAGATTCGTCCGCAGTCCGGGCAGGTTTTGATTGAAGGACGGGATTTGGCGGGCTTTTCGGCTGACGAGTTGTATGAACACCGCCGCCGTATGGGTGTGTTGTTCCAACACGGCGCACTGTTTACCGATTTGTCTGTATTTGACAATATTGCTTTTCCGATGCGTGAACTGACGCAGCTGCCGGAAGCGGTGATTCGAGATTTGGTTTTGTTGAAACTGAACGCGGTCGGTCTGCGCGGCGTGGAAAACCTGATGCCGTCGGAGTTGTCCGGCGGGATGTCGCGCCGCGTCGCGCTGGCACGCACGATTGCGCTCGACCCTGAAATCATGTTGTACGACGAGCCGTTTACCGGCCTCGATCCGATTTCGCTGGGCGTGATTGCCCACTTGATCAGCCGCGTCAACAAGGCTTTGCGTTCCACCAGCGTTATGGTCACGCACGACATTGAAAAATCTTTGGAAATCGTCGATCAGGTGATTTTCTTGGCGCACGGCGAAATTATGTTCTCCGGCTCGCCGCAGGAAATGCGCGAACTGGATTCGCCTTGGGTGCGCCAGTTTGTCGGCGGGCTGGCAGACGGCCCCGTGGCATACCGCTATCCGGCGCAAACCTCATTGCATCAGGATTTGCTCGGGTAAATGAGCCGGTGCCGTCTGAAACCGTTGAACCTTACACATAGAAATTTATGAATTTTATCCGTTCCGTCGGGGCGAAAACCCTCGGCTTTATTCAATCCCTCGGCAGTATTACGCTATTTCTGTTGAACATTCTGGCGAAGTCCGGTACGGCTTTCGTCCGTCCTCGCCTGAGCGTGCGCCAAGTGTATTTCGCCGGTGTGCTGTCGGTGTTGATTGTTGCCGTTTCGGGGCTGTTTGTCGGTATGGTTTTGGGTTTGCAGGGTTATACGCAGTTGTCGAAATTCAAATCCGCCGATATTTTGGGCTATATGGTTGCGGCTTCGCTGTTGCGCGAACTGGGTCCGGTGTTGGCGGCGATTCTGTTTGCCAGCAGCGCGGGCGGTGCGATGACCAGCGAAATCGGTCTGATGAAAACGACCGAACAGCTCGAAGCGATGAACGTGATGGCGGTAAACCCTGTCGCCCGTGTGGTTGCGCCGCGCTTTTGGGCGGGTGTGTTTTCCATGCCGCTTTTGGCTTCGATTTTCAACGTGGCGGGCATTTTCGGCGCGTATTTGGTCGGCGTAACTTGGCTGGGCTTGGACAGTGGCATTTTCTGGTCGCAAATGCAGAACAACATCACGATACATTACGATGTAATCAACGGTCTGATTAAATCCGCCGCGTTTGGCGTGGCGGTAACGCTGATTGCCGTGCATCAGGGCTTCCACTGCGTCCCGACCTCGGAAGGCATTTTGCGCGCCAGCACGCGCACGGTGGTTTCGTCCGCCCTGACGATTTTGGCGGTCGATTTTATATTGACCGCGTGGATGTTTACAGATTGACAGACCGTCTGAAAACGAAACAAAGAACATTGGATATTCAAGGAACTTTAATGAAAAAGAATGTATTGGAATTTTGGGTCGGACTGTTTGTTCTGCTCGGCGTGGCAGCGGTCGGCTTTCTCGCTTTCCGCGTGGCGGGCGGTGCGGCGTTCGGCAATTCCGGCAAGACTTATACCGTATATGCCGATTTCAGCGACATCGGCGGCCTGAAGACCAACGCGCCGATTAAATCCGCAGGCGTATTGGTCGGACGCGTCGGTTCCATCGAGCTTGACCCGAAATCCTATCAGGCGAAAGTCCGTCTCGATTTGGACAGCAAATATCAGTTCAGCAGCGATGTTTCCGCGCAAATCCTGACTTCCGGCCTGTTGGGCGAACAATATATCGGCCTGCAACAAGGCGGCGACACCGAGAATCTTGCCGCAGGCGATACCATTTCCGTTACCAGCTCCGCCATGGTTCTGGAAAACCTGATCGGCAAATTCATGACGAGTTTTGCCGAGAAAAACGCGGCGGGCGGCGACGATGCGGCAAAAGCCACCGAATAAACGTACACCATCATATTCAAACTAGGACACTTAAATCATGAAAAAAACCTCTTTCATCAGCGCACTGAGCATCGGCATCTTGAGCATCAGCATGGCAGTTGCCGCCCCTGCCGACGCAGTGAACCAAATCCGTCAAAATGCCACTCAAGTATTGAGCATCTTAAAAAACGGCGATGCCAACACTGCCCGCCAAAAAGCCGAAGCATACGCGACCCCTTATTTCGATTTCCAACGCATGACCGCACTGGCGGTCGGCAACCCTTGGCGTACCGCGTCTGACGCGCAAAAACAAGAGTTGACCAAAGAATTTCAAACCCTACTGATCCGCACTTACTCCGGTACCATGTTGAAATTCAAAAATGCCAACGTTAACGTTAAAGACAACCCTATTGTCAATAAAGGCGGCAAAGAAATCATCGTCCGCGCTGAAGTCGGCGTACCTGGGCAAAAACCCGTCAACATGGACTTCACTACCTACCAAAGCGGCAACAAATACCGTGCCTACAACGTCGCCATCGAAGGCGCAAGCCTGGTAACCGTGTACCGCAACCAATTCAGCGAAATTATCAAAGCCAAAGGCATAGACGGGCTGATTGCCGAGTTGAAGGCCAAAAACGGCAGCAAGTAATCCATAAGCCATGCCGCTAGACTGAAGGCGGCATGGATTTTTTTTCCTACCGAACACTATGCATACAGAATTCAATAACGAAACATTGCGCGTCAGCGGCGACATCACTGTCAAAACCCTGACCGGGGACGCATTTGAGCGTTTCCGGCAGCAATGCCGTCTGAAAGAAACCATTGCCGTCGATTTCGGCGGTGTCAAACGTGCCGATTCCGCCTGCGTGTCGCTGCTGCTCGAAGTGCTGCGCGGCGGCAAAGGCAGCGTCAGGCTGACCGGCATTCCCGAATCCGTGCGCGCGCTGTCCGAACTGTACGAAATCAAAGACTGGCTGAAATCATGAAAAAAACCGCCTACGCCATCCTCCTGCTGATTGGATTCGCCTCTGCCCCTTCATTTGCAGAAACCCGTCCTGCCGACCCTTATGAAGGGTATAACCGCGCCGTCAGCAGGTTTAACGATCAAGCCGACCGCTACATTTTTGCCCCTGTCGCACGCGGCTACCGCAAAGTTACCCCGCAACCCGTCCGTACAGGTATTTCCAATTTCTTCAATAACCTGCGCGATGTGGTCAGTTTCGGCAGCAATATCTTGCGCTTGGACATCAAACGCGCAAGCGAAGACCTTGTCCGTGTCGGCATCAATACCACTTTCGGGTTGGGCGGGCTCATCGATATTGCCGGTGCGGGCGGCATACCCGACAACAAAAATACATTAGGCGATACATTTGCCACATGGGGCTGGAAAAACAGCAATTATTTCGTAATGCCCGTTTTCGGCCCGTCCACAGTCCGCGATGCGCTCGGTACGGGTATTACCACTGTTTATCCGCCCAAGAATATCGTTTTCCATACCCCTGCCGGACGCTGGGGAACGACTGCCGTATCCGCCGTCAATACCCGTGAAGGCCTGCTTGACCTGACCGACGGCCTGGACGATGCCGCCATCGATAAATACAGCTACACACGCGACCTCTATATGAAGGTACGTGCCCGGCAGACCGGTGCAACACCTGTCGAAGGTACGGAAGATAACATCGACATCGACGAATTGGTCGAAAGTGCCGAAACCGGTGCGGCGGAAACTGCCGTTCAAGAAGATTCCGTATCCGAAACACAGGCAGAAGCAGCAGGGGAAGCAGAAACGCAACTTGGAACACAACCCTAAAGCCATGCCGTCTGAAAATCCGTGTTCAGACGGCATTCCCTTCTGTCGGAACGGACAGTCCGAAACCACAGATTGGGCTATAATCCCTTTTTTGCACATACCGCGCGACAGCAAAGGAAAAACCATGTACGAAGTCAACCGCAGCGTATTCGTCCTCATCCCCTTAGAACCCTTCTGGAACTGGCTGCAAACCCTGCCGGGCAACCATCTGGACGGACTGACCCTCGAAGACATCCAAGCCGATGCCAATTCCTACCTGGTCCGCCCGTGTGAAACCGCCGACGAAGTATGGGACGAAATCGAAGCGCGTTTCGAAGATATTTTCGCCGCCGAACTTGCCGATTGGTGCGAAGACGAACGCGAGTGGCCCGCGCTCGATGCCGACATTTTCAACGAATGGTTCGACATCCAGCTTTCTACCGTCATCACCGACCTCGAACACGAACCGCTTGCCCGCGAAGCTTTCCAACCCATTAACCTGAACTGATGAAGCTGACTGTCCGCAACTACCATCTCGACGGCTACGGTCATGTGAACAATGCGCGCTACCTCGAATTCCTCGAGGAAGCGCGTTGGACGTTTTTCGAGGAGCGCGGACTGCTGCATGAATTGTCAGACCTCATGCTCATTGTTGCCCGCATCGATATCCGTTACAGCCGTCCTGCCGTAGAGGGAGACGTATTGCAGTTTTCATGCCGTCTGAAAACCCCCGGCACGCGCCGCATTGTGCTGACCCAGACGATTACACTGCCAAACGGCAAAACCGCCGCAGAAGCCGACATCACCCTGATGCCCGTCCACGCCGCCGCACAACGCACCGTCAGCCTGCCCGCCACCCTTGCCCGCGCACTGGAAACCTTGTCCGAATGAAAAAAATACTCACCGCCGCCGCCGTTGCACTGATCGGCATCCTCCTTGCCATCGTCCTCATCCCCGACAGCAAAACCGCGCCCGCCTTCTCCCTATCCGACCTGCACGGAAAAACCGTTTCCAACGCCGACCTGCAAGGCAAAGTAACCCTGATTAATTTTTGGTTTCCCTCCTGTCCCGGTTGCGTGAGCGAAATGCCCAAAGTCATCAAAACGGCAAACGACTACAAAAATAAAGATTTCCAAGTCCTCGCCGTTGCCCAGCCCATCGATCCGATAGAAAGCGTCCGCCAATATGTCAAAGACTACGGTTTGCCGTTTGCCGTCATGTATGATGCGGATAAAGCCGTCGGACAGGCGTTCGGCACGCAGGTTTACCCGACTTCCGTCCTTATCGGCAAAAAAGGCGAAATTCTCAAAACTTATGTCGGCGAACCCGATTTCGGCAAACTCTACCAAGAAATCGATACCGCGCTGGCACAATAGCGATGCCGTCTGAAGCGCAAAAAAAAGCAGGAACGATGTTCCTGTTTTTTCAGATCATCCGCCCCGACACGTTCAGACGGCATTTAATCATCCAGCAGATTCTTTTTCACCACTGCCGGATTGCCTGCCGCCAAAGAGTAGGGCGGAATGTCTTTTGTAACCACCGCGCCCGCGCCCACGACCGAACCGCGTCCGACGGTTACGCCCGCCATCACAATCACCCTGCGCCCCAGCCAGACATCGTCCTCCAACGTAATCGGACGGATTTCCGTATAGCCCTCAAAGCGTTTGTTTTCACGGTCAAACTTGTGGTTGGTCGAATAGAACAGACATTCCGGCCCCATCATCACATTCCTGCCGATTGTCAAACCACGGCAGATTTCACAGTTTACCCCGATACCGGAACCATCGCCCAAAACCGTATCCGGGAACACATAGGCACCGCGTTCGATATTGACCCCGCGTCCGATATGCGGCGAAACCCGCCGTGCCAGAAATACGCGTACGCTTTTGCCGATGATGCCGATGCCGCGCATATGGGACGGCGGCAATAGGGAACCGGCGAAGCGCAGCAGCAGGGAAAAAAACTTCACCCTCATAAAACCTCCTTCAGAGTAACCTTTTTGCATTTTATCGAATATACTCTTGACGTAACAACAGAAAATAGAGAGAATGTCGGACTTGTCTGAAGCATAGGTACATCCCCTATGCCCGCTTTTTTGAAAGGAAATCAAATGAAACAAGGTATTCACCCGAACTACCACGAAGTTAACGTTACCTGCTCTTGCGGCAACAAATTCGTAACCAAATCCGCGATGGAAAAAGAAAACTTCAACATCGAGGTTTGCTCCCTGTGCCACCCGTTCTATACCGGCACCCAAAAAATCGTCGATACCACCGGCCGCGTGGACAAATTTAACAACAAATTCGGCAACCTGTTCAAACGCTGATAGCCGATTTGCAAAAAGACTGCCCCGTGCAGTCTTTTTTGTTGCCGGTCTTTTTGTGTCTGATGCCGTCTGAAGCAGTCTCTGCACGACCTTTGTGCGAATATTTGCTACACTTGGCAATCCGTCCATTTCTTCTCACGCTTATGCTGACCTATACCCCACCCGATGCCCTCCCGCCCGCCAAAACCCGCGAAAAACCGTGGCTGCTGCTGTTGATGGCGTTTGCCTGGCTGTGGCCCGGCGTGTTTTCCCACGATTTATGGAATCCTGCCGAACCTGCCGTTTATACCGCCGTCGAAGCACTGGCAGGCAGCCCCACCCCCTTGGTTGCCCATCTGTTCGGTCAAACCGATTTCGGCATACCGCCCGTGTATCTTTGGGTTGCCGCCGCGTTCAAACATTTGCTGTCGCCGTGGGCTGCCGACCCGTATGATGCCGCACGCTTTGCAGGCGTGTTTTTCGCCGTTATCGGACTGACTTCCTGCGGCTTTGCCGGTTTCAACTTTTTGGGCAGACACCACGGGCGTAGCGTTGTTTTAATCCTTATCGGCTGTATCGGGCTGATTCCGGTTGCCCATTTCCTCAATCCCGCCGCCGCCGCTTTTGCAGCTGCAGGGCTGGTACTGCACGGCTACTCGCTGGCACGCCGCCGTGTGATTGCCGCCTCTTTCCTGCTCGGTACGGGCTGGACGCTGATGTCGCTGGCGGCGGCTTATCCGGCGGCATTTGCGCTGATGCTGCCCCTGCCCGTGCTGATGTTTTTCCGTCCGTGGCAAAGCAGGCGTTTGATGTTGACGGCAGTCGCCTCGCTTGCCTTTGCCCTGCCGTTGCTGACCGTCTATCCCCTGCTGTTGGCAAAAACGCAGCCGGCACTGTTCGCGCAATGGCTCGACTATCATGTTTTCGGTACGTTCGGCGGCGTGCGGCACATTCAGACGGCATTCAGTTTGTTTTACTATCTGAAAAATCTGCCTTGGTTCGCACTGCCCGCGCTGCCGCTGGCGGTTTGGACGGTTTGCCGTACGCGCCTGTTTTCGACCGACTGGGGGATTTTGGGCATTGTCTGGATGCTTGCCGTTTTGGTGCTGCTCGCCGTCAATCCGCAGCGTTTTCAAGACAACCTCGTCTGGCTGCTGCCGCCGCTTGCCCTGTTCGGCGCGGCGCAACTGGACAGCCTGAGGCGCGGCGCGGCGGCGTTTGTCAACTGGTTCGGCATTATGGCGTTCGGACTGTTTGCCGTGTTCCTGTGGACGGGCTTTTTCGCCATGAATTACGGCTGGCCCGCCAAGCTTGCCGAACGCGCCGCCTACTTCAGCCCGTATTACGTTCCCGACATCGATCCCATTCCGATGGTGGTTGCCGTACTGTTCACACCCTTGTGGCTGTGGGCGATTACCCGGAAAAACATACGCGGCAGGCAGGCGGTTACCAACTGGGCGGCAGGCGTTACCCTAACCTGGGCTTTGCTGATGACGCTGTTCCTGCCGTGGCTGGACGCAGCGAAAAGCCACGCGCCGGTCGTCCGGAGTATGGAGGCATCGCTTTCCCCGGAATTGAAACGGGAGCTTTCAGACGGCATCGAGTGTATCGGCATAGACAGCGGCGACCTGCACACGCGGATTGTTTGGACACAGTACGGCACATTGCCGCACCGCGTCGGCGATGTACAATGCCGCTACCGCATCGTCCGCCTGCCCCAAAACGCGGATGCGCCGCAAGGCTGGCAGACGGTTTGGCAGGGTGCGCGCCCGCGCAACAAAGACAGTAAGTTCGCATTGATACGGAAAATTGGGGAAAATATATTAAAAACAACAGATTGAGCCGAATTTCTGGATTAAGTGCCGGAAATCGCGTACAATTGCGCGATTAAACCTTTATATAGTGGATTAACAAAAATCAGGACAAGGCGACGAAGCCGCAGACAGTACAGATAGTACGGAACCGATTCACTTGGTGCTTCAGCACCTTAGAGAATCGTTCTCTTTGAGCTAAGGCGAGGCAACGCTGTACTGGTTTTTGTTAATCCACTATAAATCAGCCGTTTTGCAGGCATCACACAGGAGCGACAATTATTATGATGACCCTCTATTCCGGCATTACCTGCCCCTTCAGCCACCGCTGCCGCTTCGTTTTGTACGAAAAAGGTATGGATTTTGAAATCAAAGACGTCGATATTTACAACAAACCCGAAGACCTCGCCGTCATGAATCCGTATAACCAAGTTCCCGTGCTGGTCGAGCGCGATTTGGTGCTGCACGAGTCCAACATCATCAACGAATACATTGACGAACGCTTCCCCCATCCGCAGCTTATGCCCGGCGATCCCGTTATGCGCGGCCGAGGGCGGCTGGTGCTGTACCGTATGGAAAAAGAATTGTTCAACCACGTCCAAGTTTTGGAAAACCCCGCCGCCACCAACAAGGAACAGGCAAAAGCGCGCGAAGCCATCGGCAACGGTTTGACGATGCTTGCCCCTTCGTTCAGCAAAAGCAAATACATCCTCGGCGAAGATTTTTCTATGATTGATGTCACCCTGGCCCCGCTGCTGTGGCGGCTCGACCACTACGATGTCAAACTGGGCAAAAGTGCCGCGCCGCTGCTCAAATACGCCGAGCGCATCTTCCAGCGCGAAGCCTTTATCGAAGCACTGACACCCGCCGAAAAAGCCATGCGCAAATAAGTCCGAAATGCTTGCAAAACCCGCCGTTTTGCAGGCATTTTCACATTCAGGCACACCACACGGAACCCATTATGCCTACTTCCACCAAACCCTACATCCTCCGCGCCCTCTGCGAATGGTGCAGCGACAACAGTCTCACACCGCACATCCTCGTTTGGGTCAACGAACACACGCGCGTCCCCATGCAGTACGTCCGCGACAACGAAATTATGCTCAACATCGGCGCGACCGCCACGCAAAACCTTCAAATCGACAACGATTGGATCAGCTTTTCCGCCCGTTTCGGCGGACAAGCGCACGATATATGGATACCTGTCGGACACGTCCTCAGCCTTTTCGCACGGGAGACCGGCGAAGGTATGGGGTTTGAATTGGAGGAGTACCGCCCCGATACGCCGCCTGAAAACACCTTTGACGAAACCGCGCCCCGACCCGCCAAAAAAGGCTTGAAATTGGTCAAATAAATCTATGCCGTCTGAACGGAATCGTGTTTCAGACGGCATTTTGTCCGACGGGGCGCAAACGTAATCCGTTTATCGGCAAAACCTGTTTCTGCGTATCAAAACCGTGTTGCCCCTGCCGATTCGATATTGGGACATTGAAAATGCCGTCTGAACCTGCGATACGGGCTTCAGACGGCATTTTGTCCGATATTCGGGCAATCAGGCGGTTAGTACGGCTTTCAGGATTTTGTTGACTTCGCCCATATCGGCTTTGCCGGAAAGTCGGGTTTTCAACAGCCCCATCACTTTGCCCATATCCGCCATACCTGCCGCGCCGGTTTCGGCAACGGCGGCATCGACCGCAGTACGGATTTCTCCGGCGGAGAGCATTTGGGGAAGGTAGCGGTGCAGTACTTCGATTTCGGCGTTTTCTTTGTCTGCCAAATCCTGACGGCCGGCTTCAGTGTAGATTTTCGCGCTGTCTTTGCGCTGTTTGACCATTTTGGTCAGGATGGCGGTGATTTTGGCATCGTCCGCCTCGGTGCGTTCGTCCACTTCAAACTGTTTGACGGCGGCATTGATGAGGCGGATGGTGCCGAGGGAAACTTGGTCTTTGGCGCGCATCGCGGTTTTCATGTCTTCGGTAAGGCGGATTTTCAGGCTCATAATGTCCTCGCTGGGATGTCGGATGGAAACGGCGGGTTTCGATGCCGTCTGAAAAGCAAAACACACCGCAGAGCAGGTCTTGCGGTGTGTCCTCATATCACAGGGCTGACCTGTAATCTGTACTGCTTGGATGTTTAGTACATTTTGGGCGGCAGTTGTTGGCTGCGCAGGCGTTTTTGCAGGCGTTTTACGGCTGCCGCTTTTTTGCGTTTGCGTTCGGTAGTCGGTTTTTCGTAGGCTTCGCGGGCGCGCAGCTCGGTCAACAGACCGGTTTTTTCTACGGCGCGTTTGAAACGGCGCATAGCGACTTCAAATGGTTCATTCTCTTTTACGCGGATTGCAGGCATTTTATTTCCTTTAATAAATTCGGTTGTTTCATCTGCCCATCATATCGGTGGAAAGGGTAGGGCGGACGGTGTTGAAGGTTTGCCGTATCGCTGTGCCTTACGGCGGCGGGATACGCGCCGTGACGGAAACATCACCTCCTAACGGGTCGGCTTGCGCCGTGTCAAGCTGCTTGAAAAAGCAGGAAAAACAATTTTCGGATTGTCTTATATTTATGGTTCGCCGTCAATGCCGTTCGGAATAAAAATGCCGTCTGAAAGGCCGGGCGGGTTTCAGACGGCATCGGTACGTCAGCGTGCGGGGACAATGCCCATACGCTGTTTGAGCGGTATGTGCGGCGCACCGAAGATGGAGGCGTAGTAGGCGGCATTGGTCATCACTTTTTTGACATAGTCGCGCGTTTCGGAAAACGGGATGGTTTCGGCATATACCGCGCCCTCAAGGGGGATATCCGCCTGCCATCGGCGCGCCCTGCCTGGACCGGCGTTATAGCCTGCGGTGGCGAGGACTTCGTTGTTTTGCAGGCGGCGTTTGGTATCCGCCATATACCACGTCCCCATACGGATATTGCCGTCGGCGGTGTAGAGTTGTGCGGCATCCATACCGATTTTGCCGGCGATTTCGCGCGCGGTGGCGGGCATAACCTGCATCAGCCCCTGCGCGCCTACGCCGGATTGCGCGCCCATAACGAAACGGCTTTCTTGACGAATTAGGCCGTAAACCCACGCCGGATCGACATTAACATTTTGCGCGTGGCGGATTACGGTGTCTTTAAACGGCGAAATATAGCGCAATGTGTAGTTGAGTTTGCGGTCGGTGCGTTCCGCGCTGTTGACCGCCATATCGTAAAAACCGTGGTCGAACGCGGTTTGCGCGGCGGTCAGCAGCTTGTCTTCGTCGAAGCCGCGTGTGGCAAAACGCCATTCCGCCTGAGCCTGACGGCGCATTTTTGCATCGCCGGTGGTTCGGCTGTTTTGGAACAATACCAGTGCGCGTTTGACTGGACCGTCTTCCGACATGCGGCGGACGCTGTTTGTGTCGGCATCGGGAACATTGTTGCGCGTATCGATTTTGCGACCCAACTCTTCCCCTGCCAGCACCGCATAAAAATTCCTGCCCGTCGCTGCCGCCTGTTTGTAGAGTTTTTCCGCCTCTTGCGTGTTGCCCGTTGCGGCGCGGCTGCGTGCCAGCCAGTAGAGCCAGGTCGGGCTTTTTTGCAGTTTTTCGGGCATATGCGAGATAACGGAGGCCAGCTCGTCCCAACGTTGGGCGCGCAAGGCGGCGCGGGCGTACCCCTCGATTTGGTCGTCGGTCAGTTGGCGGCGGTCGGAAACTTTGCCGTAATAGTCCAAGGCGGCGGGTACATTGAGGTTTTGCGACTGATAATGCCCCAATACGCCCCACGCGAAACTGCTCTGTTCGGGGCTTAAACCGCTTTCCATTTCGGACAGCAGGGCGGCGGCATTCGGCGATTTACGCGCCTCTTTACCGATGACGTTCAACAGGGCATATTCGCGCGAACCTTGTGTGCTGCCGTCAAACGGGCTGCCCAATGCGGCCGACAGATTGCGTGCGTCCGTGGTTTGGCTGTTGGCCAACAGTCCGCGAACGCGCCTCCAGGCATCGTTGCCGTCCAACAAGCCGGATGCGGCTGCCTGTTCCAACAGTTTGGTGCAGCCCGAAGGTAGTTTGCCCGTATTTTTAACCAGTTCGGCGGCACGCGTATAGTCGTTGCGGCTCGAATCGGCGTAGCATTCGACTTCTTGGGCGCGCCCTTCAGGTTTGAGTTTGGCGTATTCCTGTGCAAACAGCGTCCATTGTCTGCGCGCGCCCAAAGACTTCAGCCACTCGTTGCGGACATTTTCCGCCATCGCGCTGTCGCCGGCGTTTTCCAAATAGGCGGCGACTGCCGCATCGTTTTTCTGTTTCACTGCATCCAGTGCGGACGGGTAGCCGCTGTAATCCGCCAGCGTTTTTCCTTCGGGTTCGGCTGGGCGGGTGGGAACGCTTGCCAAAAGGTCGGCAGTTTCTATATTGCCTGCCGGGGTCTTGCCGCCGGGCGCGTGTGTCGAAGAACACGCGGCAAGCACCAGGGCCGCCAGCAGTGGCAGGGAATGCTTCAGAGAGGGTAGGTACATCGGATTTCCTTAAGAATCGGAACCCTGAACGGTCAGGGTTGGAAAAGACAAAATGCCGTCTGAACAGGCGTTTGCCCGAATTATATGCCGAAACCGCACCGCCTTTGGAACGCTTTTCCGTTATAAAATATATTTTTCAATAATTTACCGTTTGGACGCGTGCCGCTGCCGCTTTCCGTTTCAGACGGCATTGTCCGAAATGGTTGCCCGCTTCCTGCTTTATTGACAAAAAAACGCTTTCCCGATAATATCCTACGAAAATTAACCTGCCGATTTGACACAGCTTGCGGGCATAACAGCTAAAGCGTTCCGACAATTTCAGCTTTATCTTCCGCGCCCGTTGTGTCCGACATCGGGCTTTGTTTTATGGGAAAGACAATGATTATTTTGGACAAGGTTTCCAAGCATTACCAAACGCGCGACAAGACCCGTTTTGCCGCCGTCGAGCCGACCAGCCTCGAAATCCGCGACGGCGAAATCTTCGGGCTGATGGGCTATTCCGGCGCGGGCAAATCCACCCTGTTGCGCCTGATCAACCTGTTGGAACGCCCCGACACGGGCAAAGTCAACGTCTGCGGACAAGAACTGACCGCGCTCGATGCTGCCGCATTGCGTCAGGCGCGGCAGAATATCGGTATGGTGTTTCAGCAGTTCAATCTTTTAAGCAACCGCACCGTTGCCGACAATGTCGCCTTCCCGTTGGAAATCGCCGGTTGGTCGTCTGAAAAAATCAAAGCGCGTGTCAAAGAATGCCTCGAAATCGTCGGCCTGACCGAACGCGCCGGCCACTACCCCGCTCAACTCTCCGGCGGACAAAAACAGCGCGTCGGTATCGCCCGCGCACTCGCGCCCAAACCCCAAGTCATCCTCGCCGACGAACCCACTTCCGCCCTCGATCCCGCCACCACGCGCAGCGTCTTGGAATGTTTGGAAGACATCAACAAACGATTCAACGTAACCATCGTCATCGTAACCCACGAAATGAGCGTCATCAGACGACTGTGCGACCGCGCCGCCCTCTTGGACAAAGGCAAAGTCGTCGAAATCGTCGAAGTACGCGGCAACCAAATCCACGCCCAATCGGAAATCGGGCGCGAACTCATCAGAGAGGACTGAAATGGCAGACCTGACCTTCCAACAAGCCGCCGCCAACATCATCGGTATGAAAGGCGAAATCGTCCGCGCTTTGGGCGAAACCTTCGTGATGGTCGGCTTGTCCACCACATTCGCCGTCGTTTTCGGCACGCTGCTGGGCGTGTTGCTTTTCGTAACTTCCAGCCGCCAACTGCATTACAACAAGCCGGTGAATTTCCTGTTTGACAACTTAGTCAACCTGATGCGCGCCTTCCCCTTCGTCATCCTGATGATTGCGATGATACCTGCGACCCGCGCCATCGTCGGCAGCACCATCGGCCCGGTTGCCGCTTCGCTGGTGTTGAGCGTGTCAGGATTGTTTTATTTTGCCCGACTGGTAGAACAAAACCTGCGCGAAGTCCCCAAAGGCGTGATTGAAGCCGCCGCCGCGATGGGTGCGCCTCCGGTTGCCATCGTCCGCAAAGTCCTCTTAAACGAAGCGCGCGCGGGCATGGTTTCCAGCATTACCGTGCTTGCCATCGGGCTTTTGTCATACAGCGCGGCGGCAGGGATGATAGGCGGCGGCGGCTTGGGCGACCTCGCCATCCGCTACGGCTACTACCGCTACCAAACCGAAGTCATCGTCTTTATCGTCGCCCTCCTCGTGCTGCTGGTCATTCTGATTCAAAGCACCGGCAACGCGTTGGCGCGGAAATTGGACAAACGTTGAACCCGAATGCCGTCTGAACGCCAAAACCCCCACCGCTATCCAAAAAATGCTATAAAATCCCCCCTGTTCGCGGCAAATGCCGTCTGAACGCCGAATCCGGACGGCAGGGTTTCCTGCCCGTCATTTTTGTTTGAAACCGCCACAACATCAGGAGAAAATATGAAAACCTTCTTCAAAACCCTTTCCGCCGCCGCACTCGCGCTCATCCTCGCCGCCTGCGGCGGCCAACAGGACAGCGCGCCCGCAGCCTCTGCCGCCGCTCCTTCTGCCGACAACGGCGCGGAGAAAAAAGAAATCGTCTTCGGCACGACCGTCGGCGACTTCGGCGATATGGTCAAAGAGCAAATCCAAGCCGAGCTGGAGAAAAAAGGATATACCGTCAAACTGGTTGAATTTACCGACTATGTGCGCCCGAATCTGGCATTGGCGGAGGGCGAGTTGGACATCAACATCTTCCAACACAAACCCTATCTTGACGATTTCAAAAAAGAACACAATCTGGACATTACAGAAGCCTTCCAAGTGCCGACCGCACCTTTGGGATTGTATCCGGGCAAGCTGAAATCGCTGGAAGAAGTCAAAGACGGCAGCACCGTATCCGCGCCCAACGACCCGTCCAACTTCGCACGCGCCTTGGTGATGCTGAACGAACTGGGTTGGATTAAACTCAAAGACGGCATCAATCCGCTGACCGCATCCAAAGCGGATATTGCCGAAAACCTGAAAAACATCAAAATCGTCGAGCTTGAAGCCGCGCAACTGCCGCGCAGCCGCGCCGACGTGGATTTTGCCGTCGTCAACGGCAACTACGCCATAAGCAGCGGCATGAAGCTGACCGAAGCCCTGTTCCAAGAACCGAGCTTTGCCTATGTCAACTGGTCTGCCGTAAAAACCACCGACAAAGACAGCCAATGGCTTAAAGACGTAACCGAGGCCTACAACTCCGACGCGTTCAAAGCCTACGCGCACAAACGCTTCGAGGGCTACAAATACCCTGCCGCATGGAATGAAGGAGCAGCCAAATAAATCGGAAACGGTGCGTGAAAAATGCCGTCCGAACACAGTTCGGACGGCATTTTTTGAATGCGGCGGCAATTTTGCAGAAGAGGGTTTTATAGTAGATTAACAAAAACCGGTACGGCGTTGCCTCGCCTTAGCTCAAAGAGAACGATTCTCTAAGGTGCTGAAGCACCGAGTGAATCGGTTCCGTACTATCTGTACTGTCTGCGGCTTCGTCGCCTTGTCCTGATTTTTGTTAATCCACTATATATCCGGCCGAACCGCAAGCACACTTTCGCCATTCCCGAAAAGGCAGAAATCCGGAAGGTTGGGTTTGCTGCCGTTTCCAATCAAACAAGGACGGGCAAATGCCGTCTGAACCGTATCCGTGTTCAGACGGCATTTTTGTCCTTTAATCCGCCATTCCCTGCCATTCCGCCGAATCCGGCGTATCGATTCCGAAAAGCGACAAAGCGTGTGCGACACTGTGCGCCACCACGTCGTCCGCCGTCTGCGGCTTGCGGTACATCGCAGGAACAGGGGGAAACACCACGCCGCCCATTTCCGTTACCCGCTTCATATTGTCCAAATGGGCAAGGTTCAGCGGCGTTTCGCGTACCATCAGCACCAGCCGCCGCCTTTCCTTCAAAACCACATCCGCCGCACGAGTCAAGAGGTTGTCGCCGAAGCCGTGCGCGACCGAGGCAAGCGTCCGCATCGAACAGGGGGCGACCAGCATCCCGTCCGTTTTAAACGTACCGCTGGCAATGCACGCCCCGATATTGCCGACAGGGTGGACAACGTCCGCCAAGGCATACACTTCGTCTTTCGCATAAGCCGTTTCCGAAGCGCGCGCCATCTCCGCCCCTTTTGACACCACAAGGTGCGTTTCGACTCCCTGCGCGCGCAAAAGTTCCAAAGCCTTTACGCCGTATTGGAAACCGCTCGCCCCGCTGATGCCGACAATCAAACGCCGTACCATCTCCGCCTCCCCCATAAAACCGCCTGCAACGGCAAACCGGCTATTATAGTGAAAAAACAGAAATCCGATAAACACGGATACAAATTGTCGGCAACACCCAATATCCGATAAAATACCCGATTTAACATCCTATCTGAATAGGCACGGGAGGGCGGTATGGCAAAAGTAAAAGGCGGATTGGGGCGCGGATTGGATTCGCTGCTCGCCAACGGCGCGGACAACAGCAGCGGCGACCGGCTGACTGCGGTTGCGGTTAAAGATATCCGGCCCGGCCGCTATCAGGCGCGTGTTCAAATCGATGACGAAGCCTTGCAGGAGCTGGCGGATTCGATTAAGGCGCAAGGCGTGATACAACCCGTCATCGTGCGCGAACACGGACTGTCCCGATACGAACTGATTGCAGGCGAACGCCGTTGGCGCGCCGCACAGATTGCCGGCCTGTCCGAAATCCCCGCCGTTATCAAAACCATCAGCGACGAAACCGCGCTGGCAATGGGTTTGATTGAAAACCTCCAGCGCGAAAACCTCAACCCCATCGAAGAAGCACAAGGCTTGAAACGCCTTGCCGACGAGTTCGGGCTGACCCACGAAACCATAGCCAAAGCCGTCGGCAAAAGCCGAAGCGCGATTTCCAACAGCCTGCGCCTTTTAAGCCTGCCCGAACCCGTGCAGGAAATGCTTTACCAACGCCGCCTGGAAATGGGGCATGCCCGTGCGTTGCTGACCCTCCCCGTCGTAGAACAGCTCGAGTTGGCGCAAAAGGCCGTTAAAAACGGCTGGTCGGTGCGCGAAGTCGAACGCCGCAGCCAAGCCGCCCTTCAAAACAAACGTCCCGAGCCCAAAAAGACAGTCAATACCGATATCCGCCGACTCAATGAAATATTAACCGAGAAATTGGGTGTCAACGCCGAAATCAAAACCGCCAACCACAAAAAAGGCAAAATCATCCTGCATTTCGACACGCCCGAAACCTTCGACCACATTTTGAAGCAGTTGGGCATAGATTACCGGCCTTAATTTTGCGGGATATGCCGTCTGAAACATAAAACGTAAAGAAATTCGGACAAACTTTCCAATAATCTGTAATTATATGTAATGTGTGTTAGAATAACACCTGCTGCCGTTATTCAGGCGGCGGGCGCGGCGGATTGGGATACGTTGTTTCACAAAGATTAACTGTCGCTTGACGTAATAAGGCTTCTAAATTATATTAGCCGCGCCTCAAATCCGAGGCGGAAACATTCCCTTTATGAAGCAGATTATCATCCTACAATCCGCCGTATTGTCCATATGCGCCGCAGTTGCCTTTGCCGTATGGGGTTTTGCCGGATTCCTTTCGGCGGTCGGGGGCGGTTTGTCCTATCTGCTTCCCACGTTTGTTGCAGTTTTACTTTTAAAACTTTTCAGGGGAAACCCCTTCCTGCAAAGCAGGATGTTCGTCTTCGGAGAGATTTTAAAAGTAGTGCTGTCGCTGTTTTCCATGCTCGCCGTATTTGCAATATGGCATCAATCGCTGGTGTTCGCCCCGTTTCTGATGGGGCTGCTCGGTGTCAGCCATCTGGTTTTTTTAGTATTGTTGAGAGTGAAAGATTATGGCAGGTGAAACCATTACCGCTGCCGACTACATCAAGCACCACTTGCAGAGCTTGACCAGTTTGTCGGACGTTACTCAGGGTCAGGGACTGAAAAACATTGCTGATTTTTCGTTTATTAACCTTGATGCCGTCTTTTTCGCCGTCCTGTTGGGCGTAATCGGCAGCTTCCTGTTGTGGCGCGGTGCAAAAAAAGCAACGGCAGGCGTTCCCGGGCGTTTCCAGGCTGCGGTGGAAATCCTGTTCGAGTTTGTGGACGATATGTGTAAGAGCATCATTCACAACGAAAAGTCTAGAAAAGCCGTCGCGCCGTTGGGTCTGACGCTGTTTGTCTGGATTTTCCTGATGAATGCGATGGATATGCTGCCGGTCGATTTGCTGCCGATGGTATGGCAGGGCATTACCGGCAATCATCACGCCCTGCTGCGCGTCGTACCGACTGCCGATTTGAACACCACTTTGGCACTCGCTGTCGGCGTATTGCTGATTTGTATCTATTACAACATCAAAATCAAAGGATTGGGCGGCTGGTTCCACGAGCTGTTCAGCGCGCCGTTCGGTGCAAAACTCGCACCTGCGAACTTTCTGTTGAACTTGGTCGAGTTTCTTTCTAAAACCGTATCCCACGGTATGCGGTTGTTCGGCAATATGTATGCGGGCGAATTGGTATTCTTGCTGATAGCCTTGCTTGGCGGTGCTTGGGCGGCTTCCGGCAGCGTTGAAGTCATGGATCCGATTCTGTTTGTGTTCCACATTATTGCCGGTTTGGCATGGGCGATTTTCCATATTTTGGTGATTACCCTGCAGGCGTTTATTTTCATGGCGTTGGCGTTCGTCTATATCGGGCAGGCGCACGATGCACACTGATTTTCCCAAGTAGTTTGTTTTTGTAGTTTAACCTTTGTTTCTTTAAGGAGTTTAAAATGGGTTTGATTGCTATCGCATGTGGTTTGATCGTTGCATTGGGTGCATTGGGTGCATCTATCGGTATCGCAATGGTTGGTTCTAAATATTTGGAGTCTTCTGCTCGCCAACCTGAACTGATCGGTCCGCTGCAAACCAAACTGTTCTTGATCGCTGGTCTGATTGACGCGGCATTCTTGATCGGTGTGGCCATTGCACTGCTGTTCGCCTTCGTTAACCCGTTTGCAGGTGCATAATCAGGACGGATTCGTCCGTTCCGTACAGGCGCAGCCTGTTTGATTAACCCCAATACGAAGGTTAAGTAACGTGAATATCAATGCAACATTATTCGCTCAAATCATCGTCTTTTTCGGTTTGGTATGGTTTACCATGAAATTTGTGTGGCCGCCGATTGCAAAAGCTTTGGATGAGCGTGCCGCAAAAGTCGCCGAAGGCTTGGCTGCTGCCGAGCGTGGTAAAAGCGATTTCGAGCAGGCTGAAAAAAAGGTTGCAGAACTCTTGGCAGAAGGGCGTAATCAGGTTTCCGAAATGGTTGCCAACGCCGAAAAACGTGCCGCCAAAATTGTCGAAGAAGCCAAAGAACAGGCTTCTTCCGAGGCGGCGCGCATTGCAGCTCAGGCAAAAGCCGATGTGGAGCAGGAATTGTTCCGCGCGCGCGAATCCCTGCGCGAGCAGGTTGCCGTGTTGGCTGTCAAAGGTGCCGAATCTATTTTGCGCAGCGAAGTCGATGCTTCCAAACACGCAAAACTGCTCGATACCCTGAAACAGGAGCTGTAATCTTATGGCAGAGTTCGCAACGATCGCCAGACCTTATGCAAAGGCATTGTTCGGTCTGGCTCAGGAAAAAAACCAAATTGAGTCTTGGTTGGGCGGACTGGAAAAACTTGCGGCGGTTGTTCAGGAAGGGAAGGTGGCTTCATTGATTGACCGTCCTGAAACGAATGCTTCAGAAAAAGTAGATATCCTCATCGATTTGGTCGGTTTGAAAGACAAGGAGTTGAAAAACTTTGTTATTGTCTTGGCCGGGCAGAAACGTTTGTCGATATTGCCGGAAGTATATGCTCAATATCAAGACTTGACCTTATCATTCAACCATATCAAATCTGCCGTCATTTACAGTGCCTATCCGTTGACCGACAAACAGGTCGGCGAGTTGGCGCAAATGCTGAATAAGCGTTTCGACAGCGAGCTGAAAATCTCTGTCGAAATCGAACCGGAGCTGATTGGCGGCATAAAAGTTGAAGTGGGTGATCAGGTTTTGGATTTGTCTGTACAAGGCAAACTGAGTGCCTTGTACACGACTATGACGAATTAGGAGAGTTTTCATGCAGCTTAATCCTGCTGAAATTAGCGATTTGATTAAAGCCAAGATCGAAAATCTGTCTGTAAATGCCGAAGTGCGTACCTGTGGTACGGTGATTTCGGTAACTGACGGTATCGTTCGTATCCATGGTTTGTCAGATGCAATGCAAGGTGAGATGCTCGAATTCCCGGGTAACACTTTCGGCTTGGCGATGAACCTAGAGCGCGACTCCGTCGGTGCCGTAGTGTTGGGCGAGTACGAACATATTAAAGAAGGCGACACGGTTACCTGTACCGGCCGTATTTTAGAAGTGCCGGTCGGACGCGAACTGGTCGGACGCGTCGTTGATGTATTGGGTCGGCCTATCGACGGCAAAGGTCCGATTAATACAACTTTGACCGCCCCTATCGAAAAAATCGCACCGGGCGTGATTGCGCGCAAATCGGTTGACCAGCCGATGCAGACCGGTCTGAAGGCGATTGACTCTATGGTTCCTGTCGGTCGCGGTCAGCGTGAGTTGATTATTGGCGACCGTCAGACAGGTAAAACGGCCGTAGCATTGGATGCCATCGTCAACCAAAAAGGTACGGGTGTTATCTGTATCTATGTCGCTATCGGTCAAAAAGCATCTTCTATTGCCAACGTGGTCCGCAAATTGGAAGAGCATGGCGCGATGGAACACACGATTGTGGTTGCTGCAACTGCATCTGAAGCGGCGGCATTGCAATATATCGCACCTTATTCAGGTTGTACGATGGGTGAATTCTTCCGCGATCGTGGCGAAGATGCCTTGATTGTTTATGACGATTTGTCCAAACAGGCTGTGGCTTACCGTCAAATTTCCCTGCTTTTGCGCCGTCCGCCCGGCCGCGAAGCCTATCCCGGCGATGTGTTCTACCTGCACTCCCGTCTGTTGGAACGTGCGGCACGTGTCAATGAACACGAAGTGGAGAAATTGACCAACGGCGAAGTAAAAGGCAAAACCGGTTCTCTGACTGCTTTGCCGATTATCGAAACCCAAGCAGGCGACGTATCTGCTTTCGTTCCGACTAACGTCATTTCGATTACCGACGGTCAGATTTTCTTGGAAACCGACCTCTTCAACGCCGGTATCCGTCCTGCAATCAATGCCGGTATTTCCGTGTCCCGCGTAGGCGGTGCTGCACAAACCAAAGTGATTAAAAAGCTGGGTGGCGGTATCCGTTTGGCGTTGGCGCAATATCGTGAATTGGCGGCGTTCTCGCAATTTGCATCCGATTTGGATGAAGCTACGCGCAAACAGTTGGAGCATGGCGAAGTCGTAACCGAACTGATGAAACAGAAACAGTTCAGTACGTTGAATACGGCTGAAATGGCTTTGACCCTTTGGGCAATCAACAACGGTTCGTATTCTGATGTTCCGGTTGCCAAAGCTCTGGCTTTTGAATCTGAATTTTTGAGCTTTGTCCGTACCCAACATCCGGAAGTTTTGGAAGCCGTCAATGCTTCAGGTGCAATGTCCGACGAGAGCGAGAAAACGCTTGAAGCAGCCATGAAATCCTTCAAATCTTCTTACGCCTATCAGGCATAAGGCTTGAAGTGAAAGGAGTCTGAAATGGCAGTAGGAAAAGAGATTCTCACCAAAATCCGCAGTGTTCAGAATACCCAAAAGATCACTAAAGCGATGCAGATGGTGTCAACCTCTAAAATGCGGAAGACTCAGGAACGGATGCGCCTGGCGCGTCCGTATGCCGAAAAAGTGCGTATGGTGATGAGCCATCTTGCGCAAACCAATACCGATCATGGCATTCCGTTACTGGAATCTCATCGGGAGGTCAGATGTGTCGGTTTTATTTTGATTACGTCTGATAAGGGTTTGTGTGGCGGTTTGAACGCCAACGTGCTGAAAAAGTTTTTGGCACAAGTTCAAGAGTATCAGAATCAAGGTATTGAAGAGGAAATCGTATGCCTTGGCAGTAAAGGTCTGATGGCGTGTCAGAGCATTGGTCTGAATGTGGTTGCCAGTGCTGTAAATTTGGGCGATACCCCAAAAATGGAAATGCTGCTCGGACCTTTGACAGAACTCTTCCAACGGTATGAGAAACATGAAATTGACAGAATCCATCTGGTGTATTCGGGTTTTGTCAATACCATGCGTCAAGAACCGAGAATGGAAGTATTGCTGCCTATCGGTGAGAACGTGATTGGCGATTCAGCTCCCAAATCACCGTTCAGCTGGGAATACCGCTACGAACCGACTGCACTTGCAGTGTTGGAATATCTGGTTCGCCGCTATTTAGAGTCTGTGGTTTATCAGGCGTTGAGCGACAATATGGCATCCGAACAGGCAGCCCGCATGGTTGCCATGAAAGCTGCAACAGACAATGCAGGCAATGCCATCAAAGAGTTGCGTCTGGTATATAACAAATCGCGTCAAGCTGCGATTACCACAGAATTGTCAGAAATTGTAGCAGGTGCGGCGGCAGTTTAATGCCGTCTGAAGCCTGAACAGGAAATTAGGATACGATAATGAGCCAAGGCAAAATCGTACAAGTTATTGGTGCGGTGGTTGACGTGGAATTTCCACGCGATGCTATCCCGCATGTTTACGATGCCCTGAAATTGGACGAGAACGGTCTGACTCTGGAAGTTCAACAGCTTCTGGGCGATGGCGTTGTCCGTACTATTGCAATGGGTAGTTCAGACGGCCTGAAACGCGGCATGTCTGTAAGCAATACTGGTGCGCCAATCACTGTGCCGGTAGGTAAAGGTACATTGGGTCGTATTGTCGACGTATTGGGTACGCCTGTTGATGAAGCAGGTCCTATCGATACCGACAAGAGCCGCGCCATTCACCAAACTGCTCCGAAATTCGACGAGTTGTCTTCAACTACCGAATTGCTGGAAACCGGTATTAAAGTGATCGACTTGCTGTGTCCGTTTGCTAAGGGCGGTAAAGTAGGTCTGTTTGGTGGTGCCGGTGTGGGCAAAACCGTGAACATGATGGAATTGATCAACAACATCGCCAAAGCGCACAGCGGTCTGTCCGTGTTCGCAGGTGTGGGTGAGCGTACCCGTGAAGGTAACGACTTCTACCACGAGATGAAAGATTCCAACGTATTGGATAAAGTAGCCATGGTGTATGGCCAAATGAACGAACCTCCAGGCAACCGTCTGCGCGTTGCTTTGACCGGTTTGACTATGGCCGAATACTTCCGTGACGAAAAAGATGAAAACGGTAAAGGCCGCGACGTATTGTTCTTCGTCGACAACATCTATCGTTACACTCTGGCCGGTACCGAAGTATCCGCACTGTTGGGCCGTATGCCGTCTGCAGTGGGTTACCAACCGACATTGGCTGAAGAAATGGGTCGTTTGCAAGAGCGTATTACCTCTACCCAAACCGGTTCCATTACTTCCATCCAAGCCGTTTATGTACCGGCGGACGACTTGACCGACCCGTCTCCGGCAACAACTTTCGCACACTTGGATGCTACCGTCGTACTGAGCCGTGATATTGCCTCTTTGGGTATTTACCCGGCAGTTGATCCGCTTGATTCCACTTCGCGCCAACTGGATCCGATGGTCTTGGGTCAAGAGCACTACGACGTAGCGCGCGGTGTACAGTCCACCCTGCAGAAATACAAAGAATTGCGCGACATCATCGCCATTTTGGGTATGGACGAATTGTCTGACGAAGACAAACTGACCGTAATGCGTGCGCGTAAAATCCAACGCTTCCTGTCCCAACCGTTCCACGTTGCCGAAGTGTTTACAGGTTCTCCGGGCAAATATGTCGCCCTGCGCGATACCATTGCCGGCTTCAAAGCCATCTTGAACGGCGAATACGACCATCTGCCCGAACAGGCATTCTACATGGTCGGCAGCATCGAAGAAGCGGTTGAGAAAGCGAAAACCTTAAACTGAGGAGGTCGGCATGAGCGTCATGCAAGTTGAAGTGGTCAGTAGCGAGCAAAACATCTATTCGGGCGAAGCCAGCTTTGTAGTGGTTCCGACCGTTCAAGGTGAGCTTGGTATTTACCCGCGACACGAGCCGATTATGAGTTTGGTGCGGCCGGGGGCTTTGCGTTTGACTGTTCCCGGCGAGGATAAAGAGGTTTTGGTTGCTGTTTCCGGTGGTGTTTTGGAAGTTCAACCTGATAAAGTTACCGTTTTGGCGGACGTTGCCGTCCGTAGTGCAGAGATGGATCAGGCACGTGCGGAAGAGGCGAAAAAAGCTGCCGAAGTCGGCATCTCTCAAGCCAAAGACAACAAGGATTTGGCGGAGGCGCACAAGGCATTGGCTGCCGCAATTGCACAGCTCAAGACTTTGGACTATATCCGTTCGCACAAGAAATAAACTTGTTTGGTTTGGAAAAGCACGGCCGTTTGACCGTGCTTTTTATTTTTCCAAGTTTTGAAAATATCATGTATGCCGTGTTTTCAAATCAGTCTGTCTTTGAGATAAACCTATCCAAACAGCAATGGAAACAGTAAAATAAAACCTTTATTTTATCGAACAATAAGTCATGCTCACCTTCCAACAAATCATCTTCAAACTGCAAACATTCTGGGCAGACAAAGGCTGCACCGTCATCCAACCTTTCGATATGGAAGTCGGCGCAGGTACTTCCCACCCCGCCACCTGCTTGCGCGCACTCGGCCCCGAGCCTTGGTTTGCCGCCTACGTCCAACCCAGCCGCCGCCCTAAAGACGGTCGCTACGGCGACAACCCCAACCGCCTGCAACACTATTACCAATTCCAAGTCGCCCTCAAACCCGCCCCCGCCAATATCCAAGACCTCTATCTCGACTCCCTGCGCGAATTGGGCATCGACCCCAAAGTGCACGACATCCGCTTCGTTGAAGACGACTGGGAAAACCCCACCCTCGGCGCATGGGGCTTGGGCTGGGAAGTTTGGCTCAACGGCATGGAAGTAACACAGTTTACCTATTTCCAACAAGTCGGCGGCATCGACTGCACGCCCGTACTCGGCGAAATTACCTACGGCATCGAACGCTTGGCGATGTACCTGCAAGGCGTGGAAAACGTCTATGACCTCGTTTGGGCAAAAACGCCGGACGGCAATACCGTAAGCTACGGCGACGTGTACCACCAAAACGAAGTCGAGCAATCCACCTACAACTTCGAATACAGCGATGCCGATTGGCTGCTGCGCCAGTTCAACGACTACGAAGCACAAGCCAAACGCCTGCTTGCCGAAGAAAACGCCAGCCTTGCCTTGCCTGCCTACGAGCTCGTTCTCAAAGCGGGGCATACGTTCAACCTTTTAGACGCGCGCGGCGCGATTTCCGTAACCGAGCGGGCAACTTATATTGGACGCATCCGCGCGTTAAGCCGCGCCGTGGCGCAAAAATATGTCGAAAGCCGCGAAAAATTGGGCTTTCCCTTAATGAAGGCAAACGCCGCCTAAGGGACCGGTGATTTTTCACGTTCGGGCGGCACGATAAGGCAGCCGTCCGGAAGCCATTATATTTTTTAGGAAAATTATGCCTGTCTATTTCCGCACCCCAAGCAGGAAACGCCTGCACAAAATGAACTGCCGCCAGCATAAAAAGCTGCATTTGGGCGAGTTTCAAACATTGATTTTCGGTGTTCAAGGCAGTTTGCACCAAGCTGCGGACGATGCCGAAGCGTTTGGCCGCTTTATGGATGAGCTGATTGCGTATCTTGTGGTAAACGGCTTGGAAATGGCGGGTGGGGGCGATTGCGGCGATTTTTTGTGCCTGTTTCAAAAATCCGGCGCCCGAAGCTTGGGAGAAACCGAGAAAAAGGCCATTATCTCTTGGCTGGCAGGCCGCGAAGATGTCGCCACTTTGTACGCCACCCCGCTGGTTGATGGTTTTTATGGGGATGACGGCTGGGAAAATTACAGCGAAACCTATAAACAGGCAGATTAACCAAATTCAAAGAAAGCCGAATGATGACCCAAACCCTTTTAATCGAACTCCTTACCGAAGAACTTCCCCCAAAAGCCCTGAATAATTTAGGCAACCACTTCGCCGCTTCTGTTGCCGAAGGCTTGGAAAAAGCGCAACTGATAGACGGCGAAGCCGAATACACTGCCTACGCTTCTCCACGCCGTTTGGCGGTTCAAGTCAAAAATGTGAAGGCCGTTCAGGCCGACCAAAAAATCGTGAAAAAAGGCCCTGCCGTGGCGAATGCCATGAAAGACGGTGTGCCGACCAAGGCTTTGGAAGGTTTTGCGCGCGGTGCTGGGGCGAAAATCGAAGACTTGACCATCGTCCACGACGGCAAGCAGGACGTGTACGCCTACGAATACGTCCAAACCGGCAAACCGTTGGGCGAGCTTTTGGAAGACATTATCAATGCCGCAGTGAAAAAACTGCCGATTCCGAAAGTCATGCGTTGGGGCAGCAGCACGTTTACCTTTGTGCGCCCCGTTCACGGGCTAGTTGTACTGCACGGCGGCGATGTCGTGAACGTCAGCGTTTTGGGCCTGCAAAGCGGCAATCAAACCTTGGGACACCGCTTCCTCTCCGACGGAGAAATCACTATTACAAACGCCGACAGCTACGCCGAACAAATGCGCGAGCAAGGCAAAGTCGTCGCTTCGTTTGCCGAGCGCAAAGCCGCGATTCAGACGGCATTGGAAGGGCAGGCACGCCGTCTGAAAGCCACCGTCGCTGCCGATGAAGCATTGTTGGACGAAGTGACCGCATTGGTCGAATGGCCTGTGGTATTGGAAGCCAGTTTTGAAGAACACTTCCTCGCCGTGCCACAAGAATGTTTGATTCTGACCATGCAGCAAAACCAAAAATACTTCCCGCTGCTCGACCAAAACGGCAAGCTGATGAACCGCTTCCTGCTGGTTTCCAACCTGCAAACCGAAGACTCGTCGCACATCATTCAAGGCAACGAACGCGTTTTGCGCGCGCGCCTGTCTGATGCCGAGTTCTTCTATAAGCAAGACCAAAAAGCGGCTTTGGAAAGCCGCCTGCCGAAATTGTCCAGCGTGGTTTATCACAACAAAATCGGTTCGCAGGCCGAACGCATCGAACGTCTGCAAAGCATTGCCGCCCACATCGCCAAAGCTTTGGGTGCGGATGCCGCCGCCGCCGAACGTGCCGCGCGTTTGGCGAAAGCCGACTTGGTAACCGAAATGGTCGGCGAGTTCCCCGAGTTGCAAGGCACGATGGGCAAATACTACGCCCGCTTGGACGGCGAAACCGAAGAAATCGCTGAAGCCGTCGAGCAACACTACCAACCGCGTTTTGCCGGCGACAAGCTGCCCGAAAGCAAAATTGCCGCCGCCGTGGCACTTGCCGACAAATTGGAAACCTTGGTTGGAATTTGGGGCATCGGTCTGATTCCGACCGGCGACAAAGACCCCTATGCCCTGCGCCGCGCCGCCTTGGGTATTTTGCGGATGCTGATGCAGTACGGTTTGGACGTAAACGAACTGATTCAGACGGCATTCGACAGCTTCCCGCAAGGTTTGCTCAACGAAAAAACGCCGTCTGAAACCGCCGACTTCATGCAGGCGCGCCTTGCCGTGTTGCTGCAAAACGATTATCCGCAAGACATCGTTGCCGCCGTACTCGCCAAACAGCCGCTCCGTTTGGACGATTTGAACGCCAAACTACAAGCCGTTGCCGCGTTCAAGCAACTGCCCGAAGCCGCCGCGCTCGCCGCAGCCAACAAACGCGTACAAAACCTGCTGAAAAAAGCCGATGCCGAGTTGGGCGAAGTCAATGAAAGCCTGTTGCAACAAGACGAAGAAAAAGCCCTCTTTGCCGCCGCGCAAGGCTTGCAGCCGAAAATTGCCGCTGCCGTCGCCGAAGGCAATTTCCAAACCGCCTTGTCCGAACTGGCTTCCGTCAAACCGCAGGTCGATGCCTTCTTTGACGGCGTGATGGTGATGGCGGAAGATGCCGCCGTGAAACAAAACCGCCTGAACCTGCTGAACCGCTTGGCAGAACAAATGAACGCGGTGGCCGACATCGCGCTTTTGGGCGAGTAACCGTTGTACAGTCCAAATGCCGTCTGAAGCCTTCAGACGGCATCAAATTATCGGGAGAGTAAATTGCAGCCTTTAGTCAGCGTATTGATTTGCGCCTACAACGTAGAAAAATATTTCGCCCAATCATTAGCCGCCGTCGTGAATCAGACTTGGCGAAACTTGGATATTTTGATTGTCGATGACGGCTCGACGGACGGCACGCTTGCCATCGCCAAGGATTTTCAAAAGCGGGACAGCCGTATCAAAATCCTTGCACAAGCTCAAAATTCCGGTCTGATTCCCTCTTTAAACATCGGGCTGGACGAATTGGCAAAGTCCGGGGGGGGGGGGAATATATTGCGCGCCCCGATGCCGA
>NZ_CATQFT010000063.1:0-607 GCF_958267405.1 Neisseria maigaei
CGGTCAGTTTTGCTTCGATTTGAGAGGCGTCCCATGCTTTAGATGTGGTGGCCGTACCGAAATGCTGTTGGACGGTTTTGCCGCCGAAGGCATTGTGCAGTAGGTAGAAGAACCGTGCGGCACGTTGGATGTCGGTCATGCAATCCGGTGGTGTACTTTGCAGTCGGGAGAAGACTTCACGGCTCGTAAGCGTCCACTCGAACTGTCTGACAAACTCATCAAAATGATGCTGAACGACGCGGTATAGGTTTATAAGCTGTCCGTCGATATCGTTAAGTACCTCTACTTTGGCAGGGTTCGGACGAAGGAAAAAGAGTGCCGCTCCACCTGCAAACAGTTCTACATAACAGGAATGTTCGGGGAACATCGGGAACAGGTGTTTTGCCAGTCGGCGTTTACCGCCCATCCAAGGGACGATAGGTTGTGGTTTGGTATAGTCCACGATTTACTCCTATATAACGGGTACTCGCGGTACTCTTATTGATATAATGAATCATAATGTTTTGATACTCGGTGGCATTCTGATGATTTTTAATTATTTGAAGGTATTGATATTTTTGCAGCGCATACATTTTATTTGCACGCTGCCGCTGCCTTTTGTAAGCAG
>NZ_CATQFT010000064.1:0-4435 GCF_958267405.1 Neisseria maigaei
AACAAGGGAAGACTTACTCGTGGCTGCAACCCTACTAGCTCAAAATTTATTCACACATGGTTACGCTTTGGGGAAATTATGAGGGGATCTCTCAGTGCATTGCCTCCAATTCCCATAATTTATTACGCCGATAATAACTTGGTGTAACCTTAAAAATGTACTTAAATCGACGTGTAAAAGATTGTTGGGAATCAAATTGATATTTTAATGCGATCTCAAGGATAGTTTTTTTCGTCAACCTCAACTCAACAGCCGCTTTCGTCAAACGACGAGCACGAATATAGCTAGCCAGTGTGACCCCTGTTACTTTTTTGAACAGCCGCTGAAAATACCACTTGGTATAACCCGCTTTATTCGCCACATCATCAAGCAGTAAAGACTGATCTAAATTATGTTCAATCCATAATAGAACATCTTTGATAACCGTTGTATGAAACTGCTTATCATCATATCTTAATTGGATGTTATTAGCTTTATTTTGATAGCGAGAATGCTGTTCAATATACATAAAATAACCTAAATGTTCTTAAGATTGTCACGACCACATCATCATGATACCATAAACATACTGACGGTATGTTATTTTAAATCTATCATGGAAAATAAAAATCATCAACAAGAAAATTTTAAGAGTACCTATCAATCACTGGTTAACTCAGCACGAATATTGTTTGTTGAAAAAGGCTATCAAGCTGTTTCAATAGATGAGATCTCGGGAAAAGCGTTGGTGACCAAAGGTGCCTTTTATCATCACTTTAAAAATAAAAAACAATTACTCAGTGCCTGTTATAAGCAGCAATTAATTATGATTGATGCCTACATCACAACAAAAACTGATTTAACAAATGGTTGGTCTGCCTTAGAAAGTATATTTGAACATTATCTTGATTATATTATTGATAATAATAAAAACCTTATCCCTATCCAAGAAGTGATGCCTATCATTGGTTGGAATGAACTTGAAAAAATTAGCCTTGAATACATTACTGGTAAGGTAAACGCCATTGTCAGCAAATTGATCCAAGAGAACCAACTTAAAGCTTATGATGATGATGTGCTTAAAAACTTACTCAATGGCTGGTTTATGCATATCGCAATACATGCGAAAAACCTAAAAGAGCTTGCCGATAAAAAAGGCCAATTTATTGCTATTTACCGCGGCTTTTTATTGAGCTTGAAAGATAAATAAAATAGATAGGTTTTATTTGAAGCTAAATCTTCTTTATCGTAAAAAATGCCCTCTTGGGTTATCAAGAGGGTCATTATATTTCGCGGAATAACATCATTTGGTGACGAAATAACTAAGCACTTGTCTCCTGTTTACTCCCCTGAGCTTGAGGGGTTAACATGAAGGTCATCGATAGCAGGATAATAATACAGTAAAACGCTAAACCAATAATCCAAATCCAGCCATCCCAAATTGGTAGTGAATGATTATAAATAACAGCAAACAGTAATGGGCCAATAACACCGGTTGCATTGGTAAGGCTCACCAATAATCCCTGTAAAGCACCTTGCTGATGACTCTTTGTTTGGATAGACATCACTCCCTGTAATGCAGGTAAAGCGATCCCACCACCAGCCAATAAAATTAAAACAGGGAAAACTAACCAACCTTCAGATATAAACGCTAAAAAGGCAAATGCACTACTATCTGCAATAAATCCGAGCAGTACTGCCGTTTTTTCGCCCCATTTAGTGGCTATTCTTCCTGCCACAAAGGCTTGGAATACTGAGTGTAAAAGACCAAGACCCGCTAATGAAAAGCCAACCATCATGCTATTCCATCCAAAACGATTTTCGGTAAATAGCACCCACACCGTTGCGGGAATTTGGCCTATCAATTGCGCTGAAAAATAAATAATCAACAAAATGGGCATCGTTTTAAATAAAGTGATGTATACCGAATTCGATTGCGTCTCAACCCCTACTTCGGTATCTGTATTATCACGTGTATTTTTGGTTTCACGGAACCAAAACATAACCACAAGGAAAGTGACAATATTTAGCAACGCAGCGATAAAAAAGGGACTATGCGGTGAAATCTCTCCTGCAAAACCACCAATAATAGGCCCCGCTATTAAACCAAGCCCAAAACTTGCCCCTAACCAACCGAACCACTTCACGCGTTGAGAAGCTGAGGTGGTATCGGCAATGACCGATGCCGCGACAGCCCCAGTAGCTCCTGTGATCCCTGAAAGCAAACGGCCTAAATACAGCATCCAAAGCGCACTTGAAAAAGCCAGCAATAAGTAATCCAGCGATGCGCCTATTAATGACAACAACAGCACTGGGCGCCGACCAAATCGGTCAGACATTTTTCCAAGCCAAGGAGCAAAGATAACCTGCATTAACGCATAAAGTGCAAGCAATACGCCAAAGTGGTTAGCGATATCTTCCGAAGCAATAAATTCACGTAATAACGTTGGCAAGACTGGCATGATAAGGCCAATCCCCATGGCATCGAGTAACGTAATTACCAATGCGATCTTTGTCGAACTATTCATTTCACTTT
The DNA here is from genome assembly GCF_958267405.1 of Neisseria maigaei. Lineage (NCBI taxonomy): Bacteria > Pseudomonadati > Pseudomonadota > Betaproteobacteria > Neisseriales > Neisseriaceae > Neisseria > Neisseria maigaei. The sequence goes on from NZ_CATQFT010000064.1 coordinate 2,516, forward strand.
TCTCTATTACTGATAGGGAGTGGTAAAATAACTCTATCAATGATAGAGTGTCAACAAAAATTAGGAATTAATGATGTCTAGATTAGATAAAAGTAAAGTGATTAACAGCGCATTAGAGCTGCTTAATGAGGTCGGAATCGAAGGTTTAACAACCCGTAAACTCGCCCAGAAGCTAGGTGTAGAGCAGCCTACATTGTATTGGCATGTAAAAAATAAGCGGGCTTTGCTCGACGCCTTAGCCATTGAGATGTTAGATAGGCACCATACTCACTTTTGCCCTTTAGAAGGGGAAAGCTGGCAAGATTTTTTACGTAATAACGCTAAAAGTTTTAGATGTGCTTTACTAAGTCATCGCGATGGAGCAAAAGTACATTTAGGTACACGGCCTACAGAAAAACAGTATGAAACTCTCGAAAATCAATTAGCCTTTTTATGCCAACAAGGTTTTTCACTAGAGAATGCATTATATGCACTCAGCGCTGTGGGGCATTTTACTTTAGGTTGCGTATTGGAAGATCAAGAGCATCAAGTCGCTAAAGAAGAAAGGGAAACACCTACTACTGATAGTATGCCGCCATTATTACGACAAGCTATCGAATTATTTGATCACCAAGGTGCAGAGCCAGCCTTCTTATTCGGCCTTGAATTGATCATATGCGGATTAGAAAAACAACTTAAATGTGAAAGTGGGTCTTAAAAGCAGCATAACCTTTTTCCGTGATGGTAACTTCACGGTAACCAAGATGTCGAGTTAACCACCCTTTAGATTCATAAAGCGAAAATAATGCGGCTCCAACGTACCCACCTAAATGGAAACGGCGTTCACTCCAATCTAAACACGCACAACAGATTTTACGTGAATGTTTGGAAGGAACGTCAATTCCCATTTCATGAAAATATTGAATACCACTTAATGTGATCATTGAACCATTTTCAGTGATCCATTGCTGTTGACAAAGGGAATCATAGATCTTAACGGCAACTTCGCCAGCTAAATGATCATAGCAAGTACGTGCTTTTCGTAAATGCACTGGCGTGGAAACTTTGGCATGTACGCCATGGTTTAAGGAGATCCCCATCATACTTTCCATCAATTCAGCAATATCTTTTCCTGCTAGCCGAAAATAACGATGCTTGCCTTGAGCTACTACTGTGATTAGCTGGCAATCTAATAATTTAGATAAATGACTGCTCGCCGTTGAAGCTGATATATTCGCCACAGAACTTAGCTCAGTGGCCGTCCAAGCTCGCCCATCCATCAAAGCACTGAGTATTTTAACTCGTGAAATGTCAGACATAGCCGCCCCTATCGCGGCTATTGAGGACTCAAAGGTAACCTCTTTTCGTATTAAATTAGCCATCGCAAGTTCACTTTATTGCCCAAGGGAGCGTAACAGATGCAGCCATACTATCATTGTCCGTTATTAATATCAGTTGGTTAGCATGGTCACTGTATTGCACTAAAATATTAATGTTATTCTCCGCCAATACTCGTGCTATTTCGCCAAGTTCCCCCGGTTTTTCCTGTTTTAACTTACGAATTAATGGTGTCCGGATCGCAAGTACTAACAGTCCAGCTTGCTCTAGCGCTATTTTAGCTTCCTTTCCTTGTTCAACAAGAAAATGAGCATGGCATTCATCACCAACCGTAAATATCCCTCCCCCTTCCAATCCAATACCTTTATTACCTAATGTTTTTCCTAGTAATGCTAATTGTCCTATTTGATTATCTAAAACAACGTGAACATCAAACATTATCCTTGTCCTTTTTAAATGAATATTCGCGAGTAATATGAGCAATACTAATTTTGTAAAAATCAAATACTGAGAGATCCCCTCATAATTTCCCCAAAGCGTAACCATGTGTGAATAAATTTTGAGCTAGTAGGGTTGCAGCCACGAGTAAGTCTTCCCTTGTTA